>DASZCJ010000386.1:0-9531 GCA_035943155.1 Xanthobacteraceae bacterium
TTTCAGCAGCGTGCTTCCATATTCCGTTCATTCCCGCGCAAGCGGGAATCCAGAGCCAAGAGCACAGAACTCGCGGCCCTGGGTCCCCGCTTGCGCGGGGACGAACGGGATTAGGATTTCAACGGCGTGTCGATGATGGCGAGGCGCTGGTCACCCTGCTTGAAGGTGATGTCGGCGATGCCGAGCACGCTGCGCAGCTTGTCGTCGTCGACCTTCATCGGCCCGGGCGACGGCGCCGATCCCGGCGCCGGCTGCGGAAACGCGGTCGAGCGCGCGGTGTGGAATGCGACGTTGCCCTCGACCTTCTGCATCACCTGGTGGATGTGGCCGTTGAGCACAGTCACCGAACCAAACTTCTTGAGATACGACAGCGCCTGGGCGCCATCCTGCGTGCCCCAACCCCAGTCCTGATAGACAGTCCAGAGCGGGATGTGCGCGAACAGAACGATCGGCATTGAGGCCGCGCGGCCTTTGACGTCATTCTCGAGCCATTCGAGCTGTTCGGCGCCGAGATTGCCCAATCCGCCGGCCTGGAGATTGACGACGTTGACCAAGCCGATGAAGTGCACGCCGTTGGCATCGAAGCTGTACCAGCCGGCGCCCTTGGCGGCACGGCCGTAACGTTCGCGGTAGATCTTTCCCTGATCCGGATCGATGAGGTCGTGTTCGCCGGGTACGTAGTGCACGTCGAGGCGTGACTGCGAAATGATGTGGTCGGCGTCGTCGAATTCTTTTTCCTTCGACAGATGGCTGATGTCGCCGGTGTGGATCATAAAAGCTGGCTTCTGCGGTAAGGCGTTGACCTTTGCGATTGCCTCTTCCAGCGTGCCGAGCGCGTTTGGATTGGCCGGCTTGTCGAAGCCGACATGGCTGTCGCTGATTTGCAGGAAGGTAAGGCCACGGCTCTCCGCGGCCTGGGCCTCGCCCATGATCCCGAGCGAGTGCGGCACGCCGCCGGCAATGGTCCACAACACGCCCGTGCCACACCAGGTCATGCATTCCAGAACCTTGCGCCGGTTGATGACGTTTCGTTGGTCGATTTCACTCATTTGCGAATCTCCTTTTAGCCGCGCTCCCGCTATTTCGTCTATGCGGCTTGCAAGGGACAGATTGGGCGAAAGCCAGCTTTATTCCCGGGCCGGCGAAGAAAATTAAAGCTCGCTAAAACCTTGCTGCGACGTGTCTTTTGCGGCTTCGCGACTTCAAGGCCTTGGAACGCTTTTCACGATTTGCTGATCAAGATCTCGTCTGACGTGATCGCGGCGCACGGTACGCGACCGGAATCCTCCCGGCAGGATAAGGCCGCAATCGGGGGGCCTTATCGCTCAACGCCGGACGTCACTAGCGCCACTGACTCGAGACGATGCCGCCGTACCGATCATAGGCCGCCACGCCTGTCCCGCTACTGGCCCCCTGCTCCCTGGTAGCTCCAGCGTTGCTCGCGGCCAGGGCCGAAAAGGCGGTGCTGAGGATGATCGCGGCAGAGAGTGCGATCTTTGTCACGTTGGACATTGTCCTATCTCCTTCGTTTGTTCGCCGCCGGCGCTGCGACGGCACACCCAATAAGATCGACAAACGGCCGCGTTATTCCCAGCGCGGCGAAAGCTGATGCGTCACTTCAGATAACTTTTTCATCACCAGTTAGTGAAGCATGTCGGCGAATAACGCGTTCCCGGTGGCGAGGCTCTGACAAGTCTGCGCTGAGTGCGGACGCGGGCCAGATCGGACGCGATCACCAAGTCGCGATCACGGGAATAGCCGCCGTCCGATCCGAGTCTTTATCAGCAAAAGGACGCACTGACGTCACGCCGCCCCGCAATCGTTTCACCGGGCGTGACTCGATTTTTCGGAGCGACACATGATGCGCTTCATTCTCGTCAACGATCGAACGCCGCGCGCCGACGCTTATTGCGCATTGTGCTGCGCCAAGCTTGACGCCGGCTATATCCGTGAGATCAAGACGAAACGCTGTTACTGCGACTGTATCTGCGTTGCCGATCATCCGAGGACGGCGCGGCTAGCGCTCGGTTACCCGGCGAGGGCCGTGTCATGAAATACGACCATTGCCGCAGCTCATTGGGTCCAATCAGCCGCTTCTATTGGAGGATGCGATTTTGCTCGCGTACCTGCAAAGCAGCCTACATGCTCCGCCTCGATCACGCGAAGCAGAGAAAGATAAGCGAGAGAGTCCATGCCGCGCATAATTAGAAAATCTGCCCTCGTGATGCAAAGTTTCCTTGTCCTGGCGTCAGCGCTAGCTGCTGTCAATTCAGTCATTGCCATGGCGGCGCAGGAGCATGCCGTGAATAGATCCGCGTCCAGCGCCGTCATCTTCGCGCGTGCGGAAAAGAGCAGTACTGTGCCGTCGTCTGCGCTTCGCAATTCAGCTTCGAACAATGTTAGAGCAAGCAAAGCCAGCGGACGGCAGAGTACCGATCCTTCGGGTTGGCAAGGACCTCCACCTTGGCCGCCATTGAATCATGATTGACGGGGTTTTTGCCGGCCGAAAATCATTGCGACGCCACGAGGCATGCGGTGCCGCCAAATGTGCAACGCACGATTAAATCAGCTCGATGAGAGCTCGATCTAAAGCCGATTTGCTTTAGTGTGCCGCGGCTGCCGCTTTGGCGCTCGCCGGTCGCGCGTGTGCGGCACAGAAATTCTCGACCGCGGCGACAATTGCGGCAGTGGTGAGCGATCGCCGTTCCGGCGTGCCCAATTCGAGTTCTTCCTGACGGTTGACGATGGATCCCGCCTCGAGCAGCACGGCCGGCATTCTGGTCTGGCGCAGCACGATCAGCTGATCATAGCGGTACACGCCGGCCTCGGCATCAACCAGGATACGGCGGCGATGGCCCATGAGGGCGAAGGTGTAATGGGGGGTGTAATGCAGCCCGCGGCTTTCCAGCTCACGGCCGAGCAAGCTGCCGAACTGCAAGCTTCCGGCAGGATCGGCATTTTCGTTCGAGATGAAGATCGCGTAGCCGGGATAGTCGTCATTGAATTGGTTTTTCAGCCCGGCGTATTCCCAGTTTTGCTTCAGATTGTCGGGAACCGAATCGTGATGTATCGCGATGAACAAATTTGCGTGCATGGTGTTGGCGCGGGCCGCGCGCTCGACCAGGCCTCGCCACGGCGCGGTCGCGGTGATTAGCAGCACGGTTTGCTGGAAGCCGGCGTCGAGCAAACTCTGGTTGATGTCGCGGGCTAGCCGAAGATTGAACGCATATTCGGCAATACCCCGCGCGCTCATCGCGCCCGGTACATCGACCGTGTGGCCGACGTCGACCACGACGCGGAACGTAAAACGTGGGCAAGCGTCAGGCGTCACCTCAGTGGTGCGTCGGGTGTCCTCCGCACGCACGACCTGGGACACTGACACGACCAGCGCGACCGCGAGCAGTGCGATCGCGAGAATGGCGCCCGGCGTTGTTGCGGTCTGTCGCAGCCCACCCATCACGCCTCCATATTAGCACAGCGGCCGAAAATTTCCATCACTTTGACTGCTCATGATCGCTCGGGGCGCCCATGCCAGCCCGGTTCACCTTGATTTTATATTGGCGATCATGCCGATATGCCGGAGAGACTGTTTGCTCGAGGAGCGCAATATGGTTCGCGAACCCATGCTGACGACCGTGCCGATTGCCGATCTTCGCCCGACTCAACTTACCGTCGGAATGCGCGAAGTCGAAGCCAAGCGCAAGCGCTGGCGCGAAATCGCCGCTAAAGAGAGTGGAGAATTTCTCGGCAAGCACATGATTCCGACGTGCTCGGTCCAAAAGCGCGCCACTATGTGGTCGATCATCATCATCTTGCGCGCGCCCTCCATGACGAGGGCGTCAAGGACGTGGCGGTGACGCTCATTGCCAATCTCAGCAAGCTCGAGCAAGACGAGTTTTGGACGGTGATGGACAATCGCTCCTGGATGCATCCCTTCGACAGCAAGGGTCAGCGTCGGCACTACGAGGATATTCCCAAGCGCATGACCGATCTGGTTGATGATCCGTTCCGCTCGCTCGCAGGGGAGCTGCGGCGCGCCGGCGGCTTTGCCAAGGACACCACGCCATTTAGCGAATTTCTCTGGGCCGATTTTTTGCGCCGGCGCATGAAACGCAAAACGGTCGAGCGCGACTTCGAGCGCGCCGTCGAAAAAGCGATAAAATTGGCCAAGAGCGAGGGTGCCGCCTACCTGCCAGGATGGTGTGGGCCATCGGAGGAGGCCTAATCGTAACCGGACGGCCGAACTCGGCATGGCTTTGCTAACCGGAGCAGCCGGCGCGCCGCAGCTTTGCTATAATCCGGGTACGACCATTGACGGGTATTGACGGGGAGGGCGGCACGCGATCCTTCAGGGCGCCGCAGTGAGGCGCCATTAAGAGCCGCATTCATAGACCATGACTGTTCATCGTGCAGGTGTCATCCTGCTGCTGGCTGCCGGCACACTGACCGGTTGCAGCAGCTCCGGCAAAAACCAGCAAGCGGTCGAGCCCAATACCTTTCCGGCAAACTACCGCACCCAGCTCGTAGCGTTTCTGCGTCAGTCCTTGACCAATCGCGCTGACTTCCGTGGCGCCATGATTTCCGAGCCGGCGCTCAAGTCGGTCGGGTCGACTGAGCATTATGTAGTTTGCCTGCAGTTCAACCCTCGCAGTCTGATCAAGACCAAGATCGCGGTTTATCTCTCCGGACAAATGACGCAGTTCATCGATGCCACGCCAGAGCAATGCGCAAACGCCGCCTATCAGCCGTTCAAGGAGCTGGATGCGGCGGTTCCGGCGACGTGAACAGTCCGCGGTAATGCGCTAAGCCATAAACAATGGACACCGACGTATTGATTGTTGGGGCCGGACCGACCGGTCTGACGCTCGCCATCGATCTCGGCAGACGCGGGGTGCGCTGCACGCTACTCGAGCAGAAGGATCAGCCCGCCTTCCTGCCGAAGATGGAGCGGGTGAACGCTCGCTCGATGGAAATTTACCGACGCATGGGTTTGGCGGAAAAAATCCGCGCCGCCGGGCTGCGCGCGGATTGCCCGATGGATGTCTATATCGTGCTGTCGCTGCGGGAGCCGCCGCTGTTGCATCTTCCTTATCCGTCGGTGGCGCAGGCGCGAGCGCAAGCACGCGCCACAAACGACGGAACGCTACCCCTCGAGCCCTATCAGCTGATCTCGCAATATACCCTCGAGCCGTTATTGAAGGCGGTCGCGGAAACCATTCCATCGGTGACCGTGCGGTTCGGTTGGGAGTTTCTCTCGCTGCGCCAGGACGGCGGAGACGTCACCGCGCGCATACGCAGTCGCAAAGGCGACGAGCAGGAGATGCGCGCGGCTTATCTGGTCGGCTGCGATGGCGGGGCGAGCACCGTCCGCAAAGAACTCGGTATCGAGCTTTCCGGCGAAGGCAATCTGTTGGAACTACGCCAAGCACTGTTTCGCTGCGATGAATTGTTCGACCGCCTGCCGATCGGCGATGGTCCGGGCCGCGGCCGGCACTATCACGTGGCAGACGACAAAGCCACGTTCTTGATCATGCAGGATTCCACTAAACACTGGACCCTGCATTCGGTTCTCGACAGCGACGAGGCGATGCGGACCGCGTTCGAACGCACCATTGAGGTTCCCCTCAATTACGAGATGCTGTCCTGCGCGCCGTGGCGGCAGAATCTGTTGCTCGCCGACCGCTACGGCCACGACCGCGTCTTCATTGCCGGCGACGCTGCGCATCTGGTGATCCCGACCGGGGGACTGGGCATGAATTCCGGTGTCGGCGACGCCATCGATCTGTCGTGGAAGCTTGCCGCCACGCTCGCCGGCTGGGGTGGGCCGAATTTGCTGAAGTCATATGAGATCGAGCGTCGCCAGATCGGCGAACGCAATGTCGGCGCCTCGCGCTATGCAACGATCGGTCGTCGCAAATGGCGCGCCATGTGGCGCCCTAATATTCGCGAGGATTCTCCGGGCGGAGCGGAAACCCGGAAAAACCTGAGCGCCGTCGCCAATATCGAGCAGCGCAAGAGTAACGAGATGATCGGCGCCGAACTCGGCTATCGCTATGTCGACTCGCCGATCATCAGCAACATCCCGGGCGGACCGGAACACCTATTCCGGGAATATCAGCCAACCACTTGGCCGGGCGCGCGGCTGCCGCATGTCTGGCTCGATGACGGCACGCCGATCCAGGATCGCATTCCCGACGCCTACACGATCCTCAAGCTCGGCGGCACGCAAGCGGACGCGCGCGGCCTCGAAGCGGCGATCCGCGGGCGTGGTGCGCCAGTGAGGGTGCTCGACATTCCCGATCGGATGGCGCGTGAGGTCTACGGACACGATCTCATCTTGCTGCGGCCCGACCTGCACGTGGTATGGCGCGGCAAGGCGGCGCCCGACGAACCGGCGCAAATCGCAGCCCTCGCGGCGGGCTATTAGCACGAACGTCCAGTTAGGTTTGCTGCGGCAATAGGTTTATTCCACGCGCAATCGTGGACTCGGCGAAATATTCTCCTCTTTGCAGTCGCTTAAATCGTACTATATAGAAAATCATTCTATATTCGGCTTTCGCCAATGCCTCGCCAGACGAGGAGTGATTGATGACCTCTCCACTCGACCAAAAGAAAATCAAGATCGCCGGCCCGGTCGTGATCACCGCCAATCGCGTCGATGATGGCGCGGTGGTTTACCGCAGCCCCGATGGCCGCTGGACCACCGAACTCGGCGCCGCGGCCGTCGCAATCGACGCAGACAGTGCGCGTGCGCTGTCTGAAGCGGCGGCGGCGGACGATCTGAACGCGATCGGGCCTTACATCGCGCCGGTCAGTGTTCTTCCCGGCGGCCACGTTCGGCCGGGGAACTTGCGCGAATTGATCCGTCTCGGCGGGCCGACCATCGAGCTGCCGGCGCCGCTCGAGCCTTGAGCGAGCCGATCGCATGTACGTTTATGACGCTTTCGATCGCCGGCTCCTTGCCGAGCGGGTCACGGAATTCCGCGACCAGGTCGCGCGCCGGCTTTCAGGAGAATTGACCGAAGAAGAATTCAAGCCGCTGCGGCTGATGAATGGCGTCTACCTGCAGCTGCACGCCTATATGCTACGCATCGCCATTCCTTATGGCACGCTCTCCTCGCTGCAGCTGCGCAAGCTTGCCGAGATCGCGCGCAAATACGACCGCGGCTACGGCCATTTCACAACCCGTCAGAACATTCAATTCCATTGGATCAAGCTCGCCGAATTGCCCGACGCGATGGCTGAGCTCGCCAGCGTCGGCATGCACGGCATGCAGACGAGCGGCAATAATGTGCGCAACATCACGACCGACCAATGGGCCGGCGTCGCGCCCGATGAGATCGAGGATCCGCGCATCTGGGCCGAGCTCATTCGCCAGCACGTCACGCTACATCCCGAATTTTCGTTCATGCCGCGCAAGTTCAAGATTGCGCTCGGCGCGTCGAGCCGCGATCGTGCGGCGCTGCGCATCCACGATATGGCACTGCGGCTCCATCGCAACGCGGGGGGTGAAACCGGCTTCGAAGTCATGGTCGGCGGCGGATTGGGCCGCACGCCCTATCTCGCCCAAACCATCAAGCCTTTCCTGCCCAAGCGCGATGTTCTGTCTTATGTCGAGGCAGTGCTGCGTACCTACAATCAGTTCGGCCGCCGCGACAACATTTGGAAGGCCCGCATCAAGATCCTGGTGCACGACCTTGGCGCCGAGGCCTTTGCCAAGGAAGTCGAGACAGAATGGCAAGCCATCAAGGACGGCGCGCTCGCGCTCGACCCGGCGATGGTGGCGGAGATCGCCGGCCGCTTCCGTTATCCGGATTATGAGAAGCTCGACAATAGCCCGCCGCAGATTGCAAAAGCGCGGCGCGACGACCGTACCTTTGACACCTGGATGCGCAATTGCGTATCCAATCACAAAGTCTCCGGCTATGCCATCGTGACATTGTCGCTCAAGCCGCAGGGCGGCACGCCGGGTGACTGCACCGCCGTGCAGATGGATAAGCTTGCCGATCTCGCCGACCGCTATTCGTTCGGAGAGATCCGCGTTGGCCACGAGCAGAACCTGGCGCTGCCGCATGTGGCGCAGCGCGATCTACCGGCGCTATGGCGCGAACTTGACGCCATCGGTCTGGCGCAGACGAATGTCAACCTGATCACCGACATCATTTCCTGTCCGGGCCTCGATTATTGCAGCCTCGCCAATGCGCGCTCGATTCCGATTGCGCAGGAAATCACGCAGCGTTTCCGCGACCTCGATATGCAGCGCGATCTCGGCCGCCTGCACATCAATATTTCCGGCTGCATCAATGCCTGCGGACATCATCACGTCGGCCATATCGGCATTCTCGGTGTGGAGAAAAACGGCGAGGAGTTCTATCAGATCACGCTTGGCGGCAAGGCCGATGAGAATGCCACGCTTGGCACGCTGATAGGCCCGGCCGTGCCCTATGCGCAGGTGGCCGATGTCGTGGAGGATATCGCTGCCGCCTATCTCGCGTTACGCCAGCAGCCACAGGAACTGTTCATCGACACGGTGAAGCGGCTCGGAGTCGAGCCGTTTCGGGAGCGCGTCTATGCCGCTCGTTGAAAACGGCCAGATCGCGCAGGACCGCTATCTGCATGTCGAGGATGACGGCGCGATCCCGGAGCGGGTGCCGGCGATCGTGTCGGCACAACGCTTTCTCGCCAACGCCGATGCACTGGTCCGCCGCGACGGTTCGCTCGGCGTCGCGTGGCCGAACGACCGCCGTATCGCCGAACTGGCGCCGTGGCTTGGCCATCTCGCCCTGGTCGCGCTGCACTTTCCTAAATTTCGCGACGGGCGGGCCTATAGCCAGGCGCGGCTGCTGCGCGAAACTTACGGGTTTGGCGGCACGCTGCGCGCCACCGGCGACGTGTTACGCGATCAATTTCACTTCCTCATCCGCGCCGGTTTCGATTCGTTCGAGGTGAAGAAGGTGGCGGATGCCCGCGTCTTTGCCGAGGCGGCCGCCCGCTATAGCGTGGTCTATCAGCCGAGCGCCGATGGCCGCGTGCCGGCGCTGCGTCGCCGGGTGCAGCGGACCGGCTCCGATCCTGGTTGAACCTCGCCGGCGCCGCTATTCGATCAACCGATGATTTAGTTCTGAAAGACCAGACAGGTGGTCGTGCCGTGCGCGAGCAAACGGCCATCGGCATCCGTAATTCGACCTTCGGCTGTTCCAACGCGGCGGCCGCAACTCAGAACGACGCCTTCGGCCTTGATCAAACCGGTTTGCGGGGTGATGGGCCGTAACAGTGAAATCTTGAACTCGAGAGTGGTTGAAGCGAGGCCCTTGTCCAGCATCGTATGAATCGCCAGCCCCATGCAGCTGTCGAGCATCGTCGCCGCCAGACCGCCATGCACGGTACCAGCCGGGTTAAGATGGATTTCATCGGGCCAGGCTGTGACAACGACGCGCCCACATGCCACTTCGGTCACGTCGTAGCGCAAAGTTTCCACCATCTTGTTCAAGGGCATGGTCCCATCGGCGAGCCCTTGAACGAACTCCAAGC
>DASZCJ010000387.1:0-5802 GCA_035943155.1 Xanthobacteraceae bacterium
GATCGAGGCGCTCGAAGCTGCCGGCATTGCCTTTGCCGAGATCACGCTCGTGCACGCCAACGATCGGCTTGACGCACTCTTAAGCGGCACGACCGAAGCCGCGGCTCTGATGGAGCCGCTCATTAGCCGCGCGCTCGCCGCCGGCGCCCGCAAACTTGCCGACTTGCGCTGGCGCGGCGGCATCGTCGCCGGCGCGGACGTCGATGAAGCCACCGCGGCAAAACTTCGCCGCGCACTTAACCGCGCGATCGCCTGGCTGCGCGAAAACGAGGATCGCTCGCGCGAGCAAGTGCTGCGCGATCTCACGCCCGACCAGCGCGCCGGCGGCATGATGCCCGAACTTATCGGCGTGAAGACCTACCGGCCCGATGAATTCAAAGAGAAAGTCGATTGGATGATGGAGCGCGGCTTTCTCGACAAAGCGCCGGACTACGCCGAAGTGGTCCGCAGCGAGTAGCACGGCAGACTCGAACGCAGACTTCGGACCAGCAGACTTCGGACCAAAGAAATGCCCCCGGCGGGGAAGTCGCCGAGGGCGGGTCCGCAGCGGCAAGCTGAAGATGGTGGAAGCCTTGCCGCCGCGGGCTACGCGCTTGAACCACGAAATTACGGCGGCAAGTATGGCAAAACGGCGCGGCAAATACGATTTCCGCGCATTCGGACCCGCTTCATCCGTTATGGTAAACGCCGCATTGCATCGTGAGACCGCCCGTTTGCCGCCGCATTTGGCTAGAGCGTAGTTGCTTTCAAATTGAATCGGCCGGTGCTCTAGCATGTTGATGGAGCATGATCTTTTCGGAAAACCGGTTTCCACTTTTCCGATCATGCTCTAATTCCGGATCCTAATCCGGCGCCGGCGCGATTTTCTGCGTGCGCGTCAACGAGATTTGAACTTTTCTCACCCAAAAAGCGCCCTAACCAACGCAAGCGGTCGCTACAGCGAAATGGTTTAAGGTTGAATCGCCATTTCGCTTTAGCTCATTGTTTGAGCATGATCTTTTCCGAAAACCGGTTTCCACTTTTCGGGATCATGCTTAGAGGGCGCTTCGATTGGCGAAACCGAGCGGGAATAAGCCCGCGACGATGGGAGCGTCGAATGTTTGCCGCGAACTGGACCGACCGCACCGCGCCTGGTGCGGCCACCACCATCATGGCCAGTACGATCATGGTTAGTATGATCATGGCCGGGGCGATCATCGCCAGCACCGCAAGTTTTGCGGTGCCGCGCTATGACGGCTTGTGGAGCGTTTCGATCGTCACGGAAAAGGGCGATTGCGATCCTGGCTATCGTTACCCGATCCGCATCTCGAACGGTACGCTGGCCAATGCCGGCGACACCACGTTCACAATCACCGGCAAGGTTGCCGGCACCGGCGCGGTAACCGTCACGGTCAACGCCGCGGGCCGAAGCGCCACCGGCTCGGGCCGGCTCGCCGGCAATATCGGCACCGGCTCCTGGAGCGGCGGCGCATGCTCGGGATCATGGACCGCCGAACGCCGCGGGGCGTAGCGCCGTCGCAGGCGACCGACAGCCGTCTCTTACCTCGTCTACCTCGTCACCACCGGGCTTGACCCGGCGTCCATACCGAAGGGCGGCTCACAAATCTTTGCGGCCAATCGTTAGTTGGCGTGCCGTCACCATGGATTGCCGGCATAGGCGAGCCAACGGTCCGGTCCGACCCGCCTTCGCTCGCTAGGCGAGCCACGGCTGGTTGGGGTCCGCCGAAGCGCGGAGCGCGAAGCGCGAAGGCGGAAGTGGCCGGCCCGATGACAGGCTGCGCGACGCCGTTCTGCAACGGCCATGCCCGGCAATGACGGCCTACCCCTCCGCGGCGTCGTCATCCGCGGCGGCGGCCTCGCCCTCTTCGCCGGCAAGGATTTTTTCCGCGATCAGGCCGGCGTTCTGGCGGACCGCGGCCTCGATCTTGGCGGCAATATCGGGATTGGCTTTCAGGAATGCTTTGGCGTTCTCGCGGCCCTGGCCGATGCGCTGGCTGTCATAGGAGAACCAGGCGCCGGATTTCTCCACAACGCCGGCTTTGACGCCGAGATCGATGAGCTCGCCGGTCTTGGAGACGCCTTCGCCGTACATGATGTCGAATTCGACTTGCTTGAACGGCGGCGCGAGCTTGTTCTTCACCACTTTGACCCGCGTCTGATTGCCGACCACCTCGTCGCGCTCCTTGATCGCGCCGATGCGGCGGATATCGAGGCGGACGGATGCGTAGAATTTAAGCGCATGACCGCCGGTCGTGGTTTCCGGCGAGCCATACATAACGCCGATCTTCATGCGGATTTGGTTGATGAAGATCACCATGGTGTTGGAGCGATTGATCGAGGCGGTGAGCTTGCGCAGCGCCTGACTCATCAGCCGCGCCTGCAAGCCCGGTTGGCTGTCGCCCATCTCGCCTTCGAGCTCGGCGCGCGGCACCAGAGCCGCCACCGAATCGATCACCAGTATGTCGACCGCGCCGGAGCGCACCAGCGTGTCGGCGATTTCCAGCGCCTGTTCGCCGGCATCGGGCTGCGAGATCAAAAGATCGTCGACATTGACGCCAAGTTTGCGCGCATAGATCGGGTCGAGCGCGTGTTCGGCGTCGATAAACGCGCAAATGCCGCCCTTTTTCTGCGCCTCGGCGAGGCAGTGCAGCGCCAGCGTCGTCTTGCCGGACGATTCGGGGCCGTAGATTTCGACGACGCGGCCGCGCGGCAGGCCGCCGATGCCAAGCGCGATATCGAGTCCGAGCGAGCCGGTGGAAACGGTGTCAATGTCCATCGCCTGCATGTTCTTGCCGAGCCGCATGATCGAGCCCTTGCCGAAGCTGCGCTCGATTTGCGACAGCGCGGCATCAAGGGCTTTCGATTTATCCATGGACGGTCCTTCGACGAGACGAAGTGCTGCACTCATTTCTCGCGCTCCTTATGGCCGTGATTCGGAGGGCACGGAAGGTGCGGCCTCCGCCGCCGGCCGATGACAAATTGACAGTGGAGCCACTGTACACGATCTGTTCTTCGTTCGCAATATGTTCTCGTCAAAAATCTGTCCTAATTCCATCGGATTTGTCCTAGTTTAATTTCGGGCTGTCCTAATTTGTTATATTTGCCTAGCCGTGCGTTATCTGGGGGCGGCGGTTTCATGAAGATGCTGGCCGAGTATCTGGAGAAGGCCATCCACTTTGAGACGATGGCCGCCCAGGAGAAAGACCCGACGCTAAAGGCGGAGTTGGAAAAGCAAGCCCTCGCTTACCGCAAGCTCGCCGAGCGCCGAGCCAAAGAATACAAGCTCGATCTGCCGCACCGATCAAAGTAGGCCGCCTCAGTTGGCGGCCTCACGCCTATCCGAAGCATGCTATGTCGAAGAACATGAATTTTAGGGATCGACCCTACGACCGAGCACCCAGAAGGGAATTTTGGACAGAAGGGGATTTTGAGTAGATCCCGGCGCCAATCTCTTCCAGCCCTGGCGCTTCTCTCGTTACCCGATACCCGCAGTGCCGCACTCAGCTTAGGGCTGCCGGATTCAGTTCATCGCGGCTGGAAGATAGTGGCGTCGAGCAGACGGTCGGCCCTAGCGATGATCTCGTGCGACGCGCTGCGATCACCTCGCGGCTGCTCGTAATGCGATCGTCGATCGAGGTGACAGCTTCGGCGATGTCGCGCCGATGTTTCGCGAACGTGGCGCGCTCAATCGTTAACTGAAGAATCTCAGGGGAAATCGTCTCGACGAACATGACTGCGCTCCCGTTACCTTCAGGCGGGAGTGCAACGTCTCTCTCAGCCACCGGCGCCTGGGGCAAGCGCCGCTGCCAGTGATGGGCGTCAGCTTAGCACGTTAGAGGGCCCTTCCGCCCAAGAAATCGAGAGCGGACGGAGCACGCTCCAAGCGGCCGCCCGATCACTTTGACAGATCTGTGATCCCCGTCACCGCAATTGGCGCCGCCTGAATCTACTTTGGTGCGCATTGAAGCAGCCGCGCAGCGATTCCCGCGCCCATTGGGGAGCCGTCCATGAATGCGGCATTGGATGCGGCCTATCTCCGGGACAAAGCCGAGACTTGCCTGCGGCTGGCCCATGGTCTGTCGTGGAACAATCCGGCGCGAGGCAAGCTCATGAACTTGCCGAGGATTTCGAGCGCCAGGCCATACAACTCGAAGCTTCAGCGAATGCGGCACAACACCCTACCCGCTCGCGCCGCTAAGGCCTGACGGCATCGGATCGCCGGCGTGAAATTATTTCCAGCGGCGAGCGATTTATCTTTTGATTTCAGGTATTTAGCCGGGAACCATGCGGCCGGGTTCCGCGTTATCTCATTCGAGCAAGAAGGAGTGGAGGAGCGCACATGCGAACCTTTACAAAAATTGCCGCGACGCTTGGCGTGATCGGCACCATCGCAATTGGCAGCATGGCACCTGCTGCTGCCTTCTGGGTCGGCCATCGCCATCACTACTACAACTATGGCGGAGGCACCTGGAACGGGTGCCCGCCCGATTGGACCATCCAGGGCGGCGTCTGTAAGCCATATCGCCATGGTCCGTGGGATTATGGTGGACCCCGATGGGGCTGGTACCGTTAACGGTGCTTAGACCAAATAGAGTTCTGAGGCCGCCTCGTGAGGCGGCTTCTTTTTTCAACTTAAACGAACTCGTTCCGGGATTGCGAAAATTGCGATCTCGTTGCGAAATTTTCGCTCTCAATAAAGGCCCCACGGCTCGTTTGTTGGGAACCGGATGTTGTCTTTCGACGTTGCCAACCTCACGCGCCGAGTTCCAATGCGCCTGTACTACGTGCACCCATGAGTTCAGAATCCGAGTACCGGCGCTGGGCCGCGACCTGCCTCGATTTGGGCAAGCGGGCGGCGGAGCTTACCGACAGGACACGTCTTTTCGTCATTGCCGAAGCCTGGCTCGATCTTGCCGATCGCGTTGGCCGCGCCAGCCGCCAGCCAACCTGCCAAGCGATCGACAATGCAATCGACAATGCCGCCGCCGAACATCCTTTAGTGACGAACGCGTTTGGCAGCGATGCCGACGATGATGCAGCTGCGCGCCGTGCCATCCGTTTGCGGCGGACGCCGTCCGGGTAAACTTGCGGTTCCTCGCCGCGGTCGAGCTGACCGTGCGGTTCCATGCGGCGAGTTCCATTCGCGCGCCGGGGTTTGATTTTTCCAAAACAGAATCTAGATTTTTCGATCCGTTAGTTTTCCGGCGAATCGGGGATGGAATCCGACGAGGAAATCGAGTTAGCGGCATCGCAGGTTGCAGCCGCTACCATGGCCCAAATTCTATCGGATCGCGATCGTCTGCGACGGCTCTGGATGAGTCTCAACCAGACGGAAACGGTGATCCGGCGGGGGCAGCTCGCCTATATCGAATCGACCAACCTGCTCACACGCGCCGACGGCAGCGGAGTGATCGACGAATTTCCGGCCGCTCGCTAACCGCCCTGGCAACCTTCACGCCTCAACCACGATCTTTGGCGCCGCTCGACTTGTTGCGGCCAGTCCATCGCGCACGCGCGTCGCGATTTCGCGATAAAATTTGGCGTGCGCGCCGTCCGGCACCGTTGCCACGACCGGCGTTCCGGCATCCGACTTTTCCCGGATCGTGATATCGAGCGGCACCTCGCCGAGGAACGGTACGCCGAGCCGCTCCGCCTCGCGGCGCGCTCCACCGTGACCGAAAATATCCGAGCGTGTGCCGCATTGCGGGCAGATGAACATGCTCATGTTTTCGACAATGCCGAGCACCGGCACGTTGACGCGGCGAAACATGGCAATGCCGCGCCGCGCGTCGATCAAGGCGA
>DASZCJ010000388.1:0-2439 GCA_035943155.1 Xanthobacteraceae bacterium
CGCCCACTTCGTCCTCTCGAGCATATGCGGTAGTACGCTTTTCGCCGCCGCGGGGTTGAGGCAGTCGGGCCCGCGGACGTGCGGGTTCCAGAAAACCGGATTGACGAACTCTGCGTCCCACGAACGCTCTACCAGGCAGACGAACCCGTTCCTGCCTTTGACGGCGGTGGTGTAGCCATTCGGACCAAGGACCAGAATCTCGGCATTGGCAGAGATCGAGGGAGGCGCAGCGCTCCTGGCTAGCGCAATCTCCGCAGCCGGGCTCGTCAAATATTCCGCGATCGGTGACCTGTTGGGATAGGATGGTGTCGCAGCCTGTGCAGCCGAGCAGGCCGCCACGAGACAAAGCAGCAAGGCGTGGGTTCCATTGGTCATGTGCCTTCCCCCTTCGCGTGCGAGGCTAAGCGCGCGCGGTTCCTTTGACAAATAACCACGGATGGCGGTGACGGAAGCGCAAAGAAATGAGTTCGACCGCCTTGCGGCCAGCCGCGACGTGACATCGATATGTAGTGTCTGTCTTCCACCCTGTCTGGACGGCGCTCCGTTAGCAAGTTCAGGTATTGGCGCTTCGCTGCTCCGTTGGGATGCGGCCATGTCTTCGACCTGTTGATGCGGCCTATCCATGTGCCGCTGGCCATGATGCCTTTTTCGCTGATCGTTGGGTCCCAACCAATTGCACGCGCTTGAAAGCGCCGGGTGGAAAATGGGTTTTCCCGGATCATCGGTCCCGCCGTTCGGCAGTTTTGCGTCAATCATCTCCTGCTCTTGCCAACCTCGTTTGCGCTGTTGCGCTTAACTCATGCGACCGCCGGCTCGCGGTAGCGCTCGCCGCTGGTCATTAGCACCCAAGCGATCCGCCCAATCCTGTTTGCCAATGCGATCGCTGCAATCCGCGGATGCCGCCTTCCGAGCAGCTTGAGCAGCCACGGCTTGCGTGTGCCGTATCGCTCCGCATGGCGGATCACCGCCATCGCGCCGACGAACAGCATCTTGCGAAGATAAGTGTCGCCGGCCTTGGTGATGCCGCCGAGGCGTTCCTTGCCGCCGGATGAGTTCTGCCGAGGCACCAGGCCAAGCCATGCTGAGAGACCGCGTCCGTTCTTGAAAGTGCGCGGATCGGGCACTGTGGCAACGAGCGCGCTCGCAACGAGTGGGCCGACGCCGGGGATCTCCTGCAGACGACGCCCGAGCTCGCTTGCGCGGCTGTGAGCGCGGATCCCTCGGTCAGTCTCAAGTAGGTTCGTGAGCACGAGCCGATATTGGGCAACCAACATGGCGAGACATGTTCGCACTACTGCGGGCACGCGCTGGTCGTTCTCGTCGGCGATGACTCCGACGAGACGATCGAACCCCAGTCGCCCGACGGAAGCGACGATGCCGAACTCGGCAAGATGCGCACGGACGGCATTGGCGATCTGCGTGCGCTGGCGGGTGAGGATCAGTCGCGTTCGATGCAGCACCAGGACGCTCTGCTGCTCGGGCGACTTCACGCCAACAAAGCGCATCGTCGGACGCGTGACCGCCTCGCAGATCGCTTCCGCATCCGACGCATCGTTCTTCGAGCGCTTCACGTACGGCTTCACATATTGCGGCGGCATCAGTCGCACCTCGTGGCCAAGCGCGATCAGCTCGCGTGACCAGTAGTTGGCACTGGCGCAGGTCTCCATGCCGACAACGCAGGCCGGAAGCTTCGCAAAGAATGGGATCAACTTTGACCGACCCAGCTTCCGGCGCAGCACGACCTGGCCTCGCGCATCGATCCCATGCACCTGAAACACTGACTTCGCGAGATCGACGCCTACAACCGCAACTTCTTCCATCGTGTCCTCCTCTCCACACTGACCGACAAAAATGCCGGTCGAGTGGAGCGCCGTCCACGACATCATTTGCGGACGTACTCACACTGTCCGTTGGACGCCTGGTCACGAGCCCGGCGGCGGCGGTACTCCAAACTCGAGCGGAGCAATCGAGGCACCCGGCGAGCCTCTGACCACTGCAGCATAGATCTGGGTCCCGAGCGGACTGTAGGTCAGAGCTTCGGTCAACACGAAGCCGCCCAGCATCGCCGCGATCCCGTAGCTCCATGCCGGATGCGCGTGACCGCTGCGGCGGATGTCCGCATATACTCCGAACAAGGGGAAGAGCAGACACGCGCCGAAGAATGATTCCCATGCCCAGGGGGCCAGGAGCGGCAACGGCAGCAGCCGGGCGATCCCAGGGCCTATCAGCATCGACATAGCGCAAAAATGGAGTCGACGGTGCCATTCGGTACGCCGCCGCAGCCGGACGGCGGCGACGGTCAACGCCGCGAAAGTGAATACGATTACCGGGTCGAAGATCAGGAACTGCGCGGGCTTGAAGAAGAACGGCGTGCCGCCGGACCTGACTAATTCGACTGTCACGAAGCAGCCCATGATCATCATCGGGATTATCCAGAAC
>DASZCJ010000389.1:0-3867 GCA_035943155.1 Xanthobacteraceae bacterium
CAGCAGTATCGAAATCGTGGCAAGCGGTCCCATGCCGGGAAGCACGCCGACCATGTTGCCGACCAGCACGCCAACGAAGCACCACATGAGATTATGCGGCTCGAAGGCAACGCCGAAGCCGTACCAAAGACCGCTAAGCGCAGCTTCAATCACAGTTCGCCCCTAAACGTCAGTATCGGCATCGGTACTTGGAGGAAGTAGGAAAACAACGTCACGCCAAAGGCGGTTACGACGGCTGCCAGGATGATTGTGCCCTTCCAGGTCGCCGATTTATCGCCGAGCGCGGCAATGAAGACGCAGGCGAAGGTTCCCGGCAGCATGCCGAAATAACGTCCGAAAAAGATAAACGCCACCGGGCTCATCAGGATGCAGAACCAAGCCCACCATTGCGGATGTTCCGGCAAGATACTCTCGCCAACCCCGTGCCCGTGGAAGTCGCTATCGCCGCCCGTTAAGCTTGCGGCGGCAATGGCAACGCCAAGCAGCATCAAAAGGATGCCAAGGGACGTGGGCAAAAAGCCGGGTCCCATATGCATGAGAGTACCGCCCCGGTAGGCGGAACCTTTCAGCGCGATGCCGAGGCCCAGCAATAGCATCAGGCCGCCCGCGTAAAAGTCACGCTTGCCGATCAGCTCGCGGAGGCCGCTGGACAACCGCAATGTTTCCTCCCGGCCGTCTTCGGGGATTGGCCTGGGTTCGCCCCGGACATTCAAAACCAGCAACTACAGTAATCGCAGACATGTTCCCCAGCGACGCGGTGTCGCGGGTCTTCCCCTTGGTGGCCCTGTGCCGCGTAATGCCGGTCAGAGCTTCGTTTATTGGTTCCAGACGATATAGGCGGTCGCAGAACCGTGCAACTCCCCTGCATTTATGACGGGAATCATGCTGGTGTTGGAAGGTGTTGGGCGGATTTTTAATCCGCCGTCTAATTCTGCCGATCCAGCAATGGTGCGAACAGATCCGGGCTATCGTTTCTAACATTGCCGACCCGCCGATCGACCGGCCAAAAGGTCATGGCGCCGCCCGGATAGGGGCCAAGCAGGGTTTTAAGCGCGGTTTTCGCCACCGCCTTTTCCCCAAGCCATTCCGCCCAGCGGTCGGGCGGAATCAGAACTGGCATGCGATCGTGCAGAGGCGCCAGTATGTCGTTAGCCTTCGTGGTGATAATGGCGAAGGATTTGATGATCTCGCCCGCCGGCGTGCGCCAATAATCCCATAGGCCGGCAAGCGTCATCGGCCCGCGATTGGCGAGTGCGATTGCAAACGGCTGCTTGTCGGAGTGGCGCCACTCATAATAACCGTCGGCGACGACGAGGCAGCGGCGGCCGGCCTGCCAGGCGCCGCGAAAGGCAACGCGGGTGGCGAGACTTTCGGCGCGGGCGTTGAAGGTCGAATAGCCGATCTTGAGGTCGTCGGCCCAGGACGGCACCAGACCCCAGCGCATTAAGGTGAGGACGCGCCGGGCATTGTCGGAGATGACAACGGGAAGTTTTGAGGTCGGTGCTGCATTCCAGTGCGGTCGGTAATCGTCAATTTCATCGTGATCGATTTTCAGGTCGAGTTTGATTTCCGAGACATCGTCGGGAGGTTTGGCGCGGCCGCACATGAGATGCTCCTGGATGGTCCTCTGGGAATGGTTCAATGGAAATCGCGGCTGCGCAGCGGCAGCGTTTCCGGTTCGGGACGCGGGCCTCCTGAAAATTTCGGCGAGAAAAGGTCGCCGTCGCGCAACCACGGCAATTGCGCGGAAAGATCGATAAAGCTTTCCGCAACCACATGGATGACAAGGCCCGCGCGCTGCAGCCGGCCGCGCACGGCCAGAAACCGCGATGTCATCACCGTGCGGCGGTTTCTTGCAAAGACCTTGGGCCAGACAATGATATTGGCGATGTCGGTCTCGTCTTCGAGCGTCATGAACACGACACCTTTCGATGTGCCCGGCCGCTGCCGCACCAGAACCAGGCCCGCGACGGTTACTGTCGAGTTCTGCAGTAATGTGTCGTCTCGGAGCTGCGCGTTGCGGATTGCGCCGAGCGCAGCAAGATGCTCGCGAAAGAATTGGACCGGATGTTGTTTCAGCGACAGCCCGGTCGTCACATAATCTTCGACGACGTGCTCGCATAGCGGCATGGCCGGCAGCGCGACATGCGGCTCCGGAAAAAATTCGTCACCGAGATGCGGCGTCAATAGCGGCAGCGCCTCGCCAGGTTTGCTGCCGCCAATTCCGCTGCCATCCTTTGGGCGGCGAATGCCGATCGTATCGAGCCGCCGCGCCGCCCATAATGCGGCGCGCCGATCGAGCCCCGGCGCGCGATCGGTAAAAGTGGATATCGGTTTTGCGTTCGATCGCGCGTCAGATTCAATATTTGGCGCATGATCTTGTCGGCGAACCGATTCCCACCTCGCCGGATCATGCGGTATCGAGCGGAAGGCATCCGCCTCGGCCAGTCGCTCGATCGTGAAGCGCGAAATGTTGGCGGTCGCCGCCAGCCGTTCAATCGAGGAAAAGCCATTGCCGCGCGCTGCGATTAGTTTTTTTAATTCCTGTTCGCTCAGTCCGTGAATGAGGCGAAGGCCGAGCCGCACCGCAAAGCCACCGTCCGACCCTTCCCGGCATGCGGGGGAGGGGGTAGTCGGCTCCAACGTGCAATCCCAATCGCTGAAATTGACGTCGACGGGACGGATCTCCACGTCGTGCTGGCGCGCGTCACGTACCAGCTGCGCCGGCTGATAAAAACCCATTGGCTGGCTGTTGAGAATGGCGGCGCAGAACACGTCCGGATAGCGGCATTTGATGAACGCCGAGGCATAGACAAGAAGCGCAAAGCTCGCCGCGTGACTTTCCGGAAAGCCGTATTCGCCGAAACCCTCAATCTGCCCGAAGCAACGTTCGGCAAAAACGCGATCATAGCCGCGTTCGACCATGCCATTGATAAATTTGTCGCGGAACAGATGAACATTGCCGGTGTGGCGAAAGGTGGCCATGGCGCGGCGCAGCCCGTCGGCTTCATCGGGCGTGAACTTCGCCGCGGTAATCGCGATCTGCATCGCTTGTTCCTGGAACAGCGGCACGCCCAGTGTGCGTTTGAGAACGTCTCGCAATTCATCTGGCGGTCCATGGGCTGGAGATGGCGAGGGGTAATATTCCTTCTCGGTGCCGTCGCGGCGCCGCAGATAGGGATGCACCATGTCGCCCTGGATCGGTCCCGGCCGTACGATCGCGACCTCGATGACGAGGTCGTAAAAACACTGCGGTTTCAATCGCGGCAGCATCGACATCTGGGCGCGGCTTTCGACTTGGAACACGCCGACCGAATCCGCGCGCGATAGCATCTGATAGACCGCGGGATCGTCCTGCGGCAGCGTGGCGAGCGAATAATCCAGCCCGTAATGCGTTTTCAGAAGATCGAGTCCGCGCCGCAGGCAGCTCAGCATGCCAAGCGCCAGCACGTCGACTTTCATCAGTCCGAGCGTATCGATGTCGTCTTTGTCCCATTCGATGAAGGTGCGATCGTCCATGGCGGCATTGCCGATCGGCACCGTCTCATCGAGCGGCGCGCGCGTGAGCACGAAGCCGCCGACATGCTGCGAGAGATGGCGCGGAAAACCGATCAGTTCGTCGGCGAGCGCAACGGCTTGCCGGATCGCCGGATTTGATGGATTGAGGCCGGCTTGGCGGATGTGGTCGTCGGGATAGCCGTCGCCATAACCCCATACCGTCTTGGCCAGCGTGGCGGTCACGTCTTCGGTTAAGCCCAACGCTTTGCCGACTTCGCGAATGGCGCGGCGGGAGCGGTAATGCACCACGGTGGCGCAGATTGCCGCGCGATGGCGGCCGTAGCGCCGATAAATATATTGAATGACCTC
>DASZCJ010000390.1:0-2641 GCA_035943155.1 Xanthobacteraceae bacterium
GTCTGGATTGCTTCGGTAGGAACGTCGGCAACCGTGAGAACGGCGGCAATCGAGGTGACCAGCAGAATGAGAAAAATCGGAAAGCCGAGGATAAGCAGTGCCGCCGGCAGGCCAAAGAAAACGAGATAGGCCATCGCGGCAGGCGCCTTACTGCGATACCTCGGCGCGCGATGGCGCGCCGCGCCGCGACCGCGTAAGAAGCCGCATCGCTACTAAAAAACCCATCAAGCTATAGCCAAGCGGCACCATCATCTGCGGAATAAAGAGCGGAAAGTTCGCCGCTTGGCTTCGCTGATCGAACGCAGCGAGCTGCGATATAACGGGCCAGGCAAAGATCGTTACGGCTGCGGCTGCCGCGATCATCACGAGTTCAGAGAATATGTTGATCGCTTCACGCAGCTTTGGCGGCAAAATCGCCAGCACGACATCCATTCGGATTTGACGGCCCTCCCAGGCTACGGCGCAACAGCCGGTAAACACACAGCCCACCATGAGAAACAGCATGATCTCTTCCGCCCATGGGATCGATACGCTCAAGAAGTACCGGCCGACAATGTTGACGAAATTGATACCGACGCTGGCGATCAGAAATAGCGCCGCCGCCGTGCGCGTGACGGTAAGGAGGCCACGAACGCCTGTGACTATGCGATCAAGCACGGGCGGGTCCCTGAATGGACCGCAAAGCGGACCGGTGCTTTCAGGACTCTCACTGCGCTCGAAAGCAAACGCGCCTGGTTCACTGCGTCGCCCCCTGTGCGGTCCGTTTGGCCGCCTCCGCTACGATCTCATAGGCATCGTGGAGTCCAGGCTTTGGTTGCGATACGTCCTCGCCGACGCTGGCGATCGTCTGCATGAACTTCGCTTGATCCGCCGGCGACAAGCTGATCAGCTCGCCGCCGCCGGCAGTCCATGTTTCGCGCGCTTTGTTGAACAGTGCGAGCGCAGCCGGATTGATCGCCACGGATTCGGCCGCGGCGTCTTTATCGATGACCTTCTGCAAGTCCGCCGGCAGTGAATCGTACCAAGTCTTGCTGATCTCGATCATCAGGAAGATCGCGGGCTGGTTGATCTCCGTGATGTATTTTGCGGCATCCTGGTAGTGAAAAGCAGAGAACGCGGTGATGCCGGCAATCGCGCCGTCGATCGCGCCTTGCTGGAGCGCTGGCAGAACGTCGCCAAGGGTCATCGCGACCGGCGTTGCGCCTAACCGCTTGAGCGCTTCGGATTGGAAGTCGGAGGCGAATATACGGATTTTCTTGCCCTTGAAATCCGCCAAATTTCGCATCGGCGTCTTGGAGGCGAGCGAATCCGGTTGCACCATGAACATTCCGGCGCCGTGCAGTCCCTTATTGGCGCCAAGGCCGAGCATCAGTTTGAGCACGGCCGGATCGGCGGCGAGGCGCTGGCCATGCTCCAGCGAATTAACCAGGCCGGGCGCGGCCATGACTTCGAAACGCTCATCGACGCCGACAAAAAACTCCGGCGGAACGACGGCGACCTGGATGGCACCGAACTGCACGCCCTCGATCTGTCGTGGGATCGAGCCTAACTGACTGGCGGGATAAACCTCGCCTCTGATTCTGCCGCCCGAGTCGCGCTCGACCGCAGCGGCAAAATTCTTGGCGAGTAGATGCGGGCCGTCATTGATGGTCGGTGTCGTTATTTTCATCACGTAAGTTTTGTCTTGCGCTTTGTCTTGCGCTTTGTCCTGCGCGTGCGCCGCGCCCGAACAAAGGGCGAGCGACAGCGCAAAGCCGCCCGCGATGGCGCGCGTCAGGCGATAGGAGTCCATCAATCGCATAGCTTCCTCCCCTTCGGTGCTTCCGCCACCCTAACGGGTGCGTTGCGCCGCCTCGCTGATAATATGATAGGCAGTATGAAGCTCTGGCTTGATAGCGGAAACATCTTCGCCAACGCTTGCCAGCGTATTGATCATCGCCGACTGATCCTGCGCCGGCAAGCTAATCAATTCGCCGCCGCCGGAAACCCAGTCCTGCCTCGCCCTATCAAGAATTTCGGTCGCCACCCGATTGATCGCCAGCGTTCCTGCGGCACCGCCCTTATCGACAATTTGTTGCAGATCCGCAGGCAACGAATCGTACCATTTCTTGCTTATCTCAACGATGCCGAAGATGGCGGGCTGGCTAATCTCGGTGACATATTTCGCCGCGACCTGAAAATTCATTGGCGTTATGACGGCAAGTGCGGAGACCGCACCATCGATGATATTGTCGTGCAGCGCCGGCAACACTTCACCCAAAGTCATTGGTTTCGGAATCGCTCCAAGACGCTGCAACGCGACGCTTTGGAATTGCGAAGCGAAAATTCGAATCTTCTTACCGTTGAAGTCGACGAGATGGCGAATCGGCGCTTTTGAGATCACGGAGGACGGCGACGTCATAAAGAGCCCGACACCATGCAACCCTTTGCCGGCGCCAAGGCCTAGCATCAGGTTAAGGACCTTCGGATTTGCAGCAAGGCGTTGCCCTTCTGCCATGGTGGTTACGAGGCCGGGGGCCGTCAAAATTTCAAATCGCTCGTCGACGGTAACAAAAAATTCGGGCGGAATGACCGCTGCTTGGATTGCGCCAAATTGTATACCCTCAATCTGGCGCTGGATCGAACCCAACTGGCTTGCGGG
>DASZCJ010000391.1:0-13506 GCA_035943155.1 Xanthobacteraceae bacterium
GACGTCGATTATTCCTGCGAGCTCGGCATCTGCGGCGCTTGTGAAACCCGCGTCATTTCCGGAATCCCGGAGCACCATGACTCGGTGCTGAGCGAGGAAGAGCAGGCCTCCAACGCCAAGGTCATGATCTGTTGCTGCGGCTGCAAAAGCGAGCGGCTAGTCCTCGACATGTAGCGGCAACCCCGTTTCCACTTTGCCGGATCATGCTTTAGGATGAGCGCGTAGCGGAAACCTGCCGCTTCACAACCAATCCGCTTGGTTGAAACATCGGACGCGCAATCCGCATGGATACGGCCGTCAAAACGCGCATCGCTGCCAAGTCCGCCGTGAAGGAACGGCAGGATCTGCGCGCCTGGATCGCGCGTTTGCGCGCGGCCGGCGAACTACAGGACATCAAGGGCGCCGAACGCGAACGCGAAATCGGCGGCATCGTCGATATTTATCAGCGCAGGATCGGCAATAAGGCGGTGCTGTTCGATGACATTCCCGGTCATCCGCGCGGCCATCGCATCCTGGCCAACATCTTGACCTCGGTGCGCCGGATCAACATCACGCTTGGGCTCGATCCCGACGCTGGCGCGACCGATCTCGTGCACTATTGGCGGCGCTACATGAAGGAGGCGCGCGCCATCGCGCCGGCGACGGTGCCGCACGGACCGGTGATGGAAAACGTCCGCACCGGCACCGATATCGACATTTTCAAAATCCCCATCCCGCGCTGGCACGAGCAGGACGGCGGTTACTACATCGGCACCGGCGATATGGTGATCATGCGCGATCCGGATACCGGCTGGATCAATTACGGCGCCTATCGCGTACAGGCGCAGTCGCGCAACGCCGCAACGGTGATGTGCTCAAAAGGCAAACACGGCGATCTCATCCGCCGCCGCTATCACGAACGCGGCGAGCTCTGTCCGATCGCTGTGGTCTGCGGCGTGCATCCCGCGCTGTTCATGATCGCCGGGCTGGAAATTCCCTATGGCAGGAACGAATTCGACGCGGCGGGCGGGCTGATCGGCGAGCCGGTTGAGGTGATCGTCGGGCCGCGCACCGGCCTGCCGATTCCGGCGCACGCGGAAATCGCGTTTGAAGGGTTCATTCATCCGAACGATCTGCTCGATGAAGGTCCGCTCGGCGAATGGACGGGGTACTATGCCGGCGGTCTCAAGCAAGAGCCGGCAATCCGCATCGAAACATTCATGCACCGCGACGATCCCATCCTGCTCGGCGCGATCCCAGGCATTCCGCCCGACGACGATTCGTTCTACCGCGGCACCTATCGCGCGGGTGCGGTGTGGAATCAGCTCGAAGCCGCGGGCGTGCCGGAGGTGAAAGCGGTGTGGGCGCATCCCGCCGGCGGCAGCCGGCTGTGGCTCACCATCGCCATCAAACAGCAATATGCCGGCCATGCCAAACAAGCGGGCCTGATCGCCTCGCAATGCCACGCCGGCGCCTACGCCAACCGTTTCGTCGTCGTGGTCGATGATGACATCGATCCGTCCGACATGGACAAGGTGGTGTGGGCGATGTGCACGCGGTTCGATCCGCGCGAGGGCATGGAGACGCTGCGCGGTTGCTGGTCGACGGCGCTCGATCCGATGGCCTATGGCCCCGACGATCCGCGCAACGCCCGCGTCGTGATCGACGCCTGCAAGCCCTTCAAGCGGCGCGACAGCTTTCCTGTCGTGGTACGCGCCAGTAAAGAGGTCGAGGACCATGTGCGGTGTAAATTTTCCGATGTATTGCCGCGCTGATCATTCACCCTAGCCATGAACGAAAAATTCGATATCACGCTCAACATCAACGGTCGCGACTATCCGGTCCGCGTCGAGGCGCGCAAAACGCTGGTCGACGCGATCCGCGACGATTGCGGGCAGACCGGCACGCATATCGGCTGTGAGCACGGCATCTGCGGCACCTGCACAGTGATTGTCGACGAAGAAGCGGTGCGGGCCTGCCTGATGTTTGCGGTGCAGGCGCAAGGCAAGAAGATCCGCACCGTAGAAGGATTGGCAAACGGCGATGAGCTGCACCCGCTGCAGCGCGCCTTTATCGAGAATCACGGCCTGCAATGCGGCTATTGCACGCCGGGTTTTCTGATGCTCGCGACCAATGCGCTGGAGAAGAATCCGAATATCGGCGACGAAGAGCTGCTCGACGTGCTGGCCTCGAATCTGTGCCGCTGCACCGGCTATCAGAACATCATAAAGGCGGTGCAGGCGGCGCGCGATGAGATGCGCGAAAGTAGGGTGGGTTAGCCGCGGAGCGGCGTAACCCACCAACGTTTGCTCACGCTACGCAGATTCCGCTCGGTGGGCTACGCTTCGCGCAACCCACCTACAATTGCAATGCCGCCCGCGCCGCCTTCGCCACTTCGACGTCCTGCTCGATCTTCGCGCCGCCGGCTGCGACCGCACCGATCACCTCGCCGTTGACCTCGACCGGGAAGCCGCCCGGCACATTGGTAAAATCGCCCATGCGCACTGACATGGACAGCGCGTTTTCCTCTGGCGCATAGCCGGTCGGCAAGCGCTGCGAGGCGGCGGTGATCGCCTTGCGCTGGCTGGTGGCGATCGAGAAGTGCCGCGCGCCATCCATCATCACAAAGGCGATCAGCCGGCAGCTTTGGTCGACCACTGCGAGCGACACCTTGCAGCCGAGCGCCTCGGCCCTGGCCACGCCGGCCTCTATCATCTTCAGGCTCGCTTTATGCGTGAGCCGGTGGGTGGTAACAAAATCGGCCATGCGGCATTCCTCGGTCATTGCGCTTATCCAAATGACACAAAAGCGGCGATGCTGTCAGTCCTTTTGCGTGATTTCAGCCGATGTAGATTGAGAGGCCGTCGCCGTGGATGAACGCGCGCCGCATTGGGATTACGAAGCCGACGTGGTCGTGATCGGGTCGGGCGCGACCGGCATGCCGGCGGCGATCGTCGCCCGCGAAGCCGGTGCCTCGGTGATCGTCGTCGAGGCGCAGCCGCATATCGGCGGTCACGCCATTACCAGTGGCGGCAATCTGCCGCTCGGCGGCGGCACCAGTTACCAGAAGAAATACGGCATCGACGATTCGCCCGATCTATTCTTCCGCGATTTGACCGATTGGTCTGTGGTCGAGAACAATGGCTTCCCGCCCTATCGCTACAACGATCGCGAGATCATCCGCGCCTTTGTCGACAACAGCGTGGCAGCGTTTGAATTCTTGCTCGCTAACGGGGTGAGGGTCATCGACCGGCCGCCGAACAATATCGGGCACGAGATCGGCGTCTCAGTAGCGCGCACCATGCAGATCGACGTCGCCGATTGGCCGATGGTCCATACCGGAAGACCGGCCGATCCAAACGACCCCGAAATCAGAGCCGGAGCGGGTCTGATCCGGCCGCTGGAAGCCGCAGCGCGCAAGTCCGGTGTCGAGATTCTGCTCGAACACCGCATGACCGCGATACATCGCGAAGCGCCGAAGTACGGTCGCGTGCTTGGCATTGCGGTGGATCACAGAGGCACCGTTCGCAACATCCGCGCTCGCAAAGCGATCATCGTCGCGACTGGCGGCTCAACCGGCAATGTCAACTTCCGCCGCATGTTCGACCCGCGGCTCACGGAAGAATATTGCGGGCTCGCCGGCATGCCGTGGTCCGATCAGGACGCCAGCGGCGAGCTTGCCGCCATGGACATTGGCGCCGCGCTGTGGGGACTGTTCAATTATACGGGTGAGTTCGGCTCGGGAATCACCAAACCAGGCGCGATCGGCTGCCAATACGGCTATGTCAACGTGCGCTGGCACCCGGGCAGCGCGGTATTCGCCAAGGCGCGCGCCATAGGGCTTTCCGTCGAGGACTGGCAGAATGTAATTCTGGTCAACATGCTGGGTCGGCGCTTCTACGACGAAACCGCGGGCCACTTTGGCTACAACACCTATTTGAGCGTCAATCCCTATGAGCCGCACAGCTACCTCAACGCCAAAAACGCGAAATATAATCCCAGCAATTTCATCAACGCGGCCTTAGCCGGAATCGGCGACGGCCATAACGGCGGCGGACCGATCTGGGCGATCTTCGACGCCGATGCCGTTGCGCGTGAAAAGTGGCAACCGACACCGCCGCATGTCGATTGTGGCGCCGGTTTCTTTTTCGCAGCCGATACGCTCGAAGAACTGGCGCGAAAAATCGTGATGCAATATCAGCACGTGCCGATGCCGCCGCAGAATCTCGCCGAGACCGTCGCGCGCTACAATTCGTTCGTCGATGCCGGAAAGGATGCGGATTTTGGCAAGCCTCGGCCGCGCTACAAGATCGCGCGGCCGCCGTTTTATGCGGCCTGGGCGACGCCGGTGCTCCACGACACCCGCGCCGGATTGCGCATCAACGCGCGCTGCCAAGTCATCGACATGGATGGCGCGGTGATTTCCGGCCTTTATTGCGGCGGCGAATCGGCCGGCGGATTTTCCATGCACGGCCTGCCGCGCGCCATTTGCCAGAGCGTTATCGCGGGACGCAATGCGGCGGCGGAAAGCGGATGACGGGGATTAAACCGTCGTCTGGGCCACGCCGCGCTCGGCGTGCAGCGCTTCCTTGGCGCCCTCTTTGAACGGCACCTCCGGCGGCAGAACCACCGAGCATGAACGGACCTTGTGGTGCGCCGGATCGATGCCGGGCGGCGTGACGCCTTTCTCGACCAGCGCCTTGGCCGCGCGCATCAGGCGATGCCGCGCCATGATGATGCCGTTGTCGGTCGAGACCAGATTTTCCTTGGTACGATCGCAGACCGGCCCCATGCTTTCCTGCAACGATGCATCCTGCATGGCGAAGCCCGACACGCCGCTGAAGGTCTTGCCGGCTTTCTGTGCCGCGCGATCGATCAGATAATCATTGTCTTTGTTGGCGAGCGGCCGGTACGTGCCCGGGATATATTTACAATGCACGCCGGCGCCGTCTTTCATGGCATCGACCTCGGTCTTGGTTAGCGTGCGCACCGGATGGAAATCGTACGACCAGGCCCAGCAGCTCTCGTCGTCGATCGGCACCCAAAAATGGCCGTGGATCGGATGATCGCCGCGCGGCGGGATCATCGTGAAGCACGGCATCACCCATGGCGTGATGCGCCAATAATATTTTCCGTTCTCGGCATTGCGCCGCGCGCCGATGAAAAGCCCGCCGGGCTGTTCGACCACTTCGAAATACGGCTGCATGTCGGACAGGTTGTACTGATTGCCTTTGGCGCCTTTGAACAGCGGATCGGAACCCAAGTCGCCGCGATGCAAGAAAGAGACGTGACTGGAATCGATGCCGCCTTCCAGGGCTTGCAGCCAATTGCATTCCTGCAAGCGTTTCGAAACGAAAGTCTGCTCCGGTGGCACCAGCGTGAATTCCCATTCCGGCAGCGGCGGTTTTTTGTCGGGCGGACCCATATAGGTCCACAGCACGTCGCCGCGCTTTACCAGCGGATAGGACGTGAGCTTGACCTTGTTGCAGAAGCCGCTCTCCACCGGCTCGGATGGAACCTCGACGCACAGGCCGGTCACGTCGTATTTCCAGCCGTGATAGGGGCAGCGCAGTCCGCCTTCCTCGTTGCGGCCGAACCACAGCGACACGCCACGATGCGCACAGAACTCGTCGATCAATCCATAGCGGCCCTCGGAGTCGCGGAAAGCAATCAGCCGCTCCGACAGGAGCTTCACCCGCACCGGCGGACAATCATTGCCTGGCAGTTCCTCGGCTAGCAGCGCCGGCAGCCAATAGCAGCGAAACAGCTTGCCCATTGGAGTGCCGGGGCCGGTCTGGGTCAGAAGGTCATTTTGCTCTTTTCGCAGCATGCACGTGATTGGGCGTTGGTTTCTGCGCCACTTTACTCCATTAAAGAGTAGGGATTTGGGCGTGCGCCGGCAAGCTGCGGCGCCGCCGTGCGACGATAGATGGATCAGCAAAACTGGGCCGGCAATTTTGTGCAAACAGACGCGGTTGCCCTGCTAGCGCAATTACGCTAAGTCCGCCGTTAAAGCATGATCCCGAAAAGTGGGGACCGATTTCGGATCAAATCATGCTCAAACGACACGCTGCCGTTTGGAGAGAAGGGAATGGCCGAACACGCCGAGGTCGAATATACGACCGCAACGGGCAATGATTATCCCGCTCACGAACATACCTATCGCAACTTCGTGACCTTGGTGAAGGTCTCGCTGGCGATCATCGTCGCCATCCTCATCTTGATGGCATTTTTCCTGACGTGATCTGATTGCATTACCGGTTGCATGTACCAGCGGCGCCAAGCCAAGCCGTGCGGTCGGAGGGTCCATGAAGGTTGCGGTGATTGCCGAGACCGATTCGGGTGAGTCGCGCGTCGCCGCAACCCCCGAAACCGTCAAAAAGATGATCGGGCTCGGCGCCACTGTGGCGGTTGAACCAGGCGCGGGCACCAAATCCGGTATCCTTGATGCGGATTATGCGGCCGCGGGCGCCGCGCTTGGCGGCGATGCCATAAATGGTGCGGATATCGTGCTGCAGGTGCGGCGGCCGGAAGCCGCTGAACTGTCGCGTCTGAAAAAAGGCGCGATCGTCATCGGCATGATGGATCCCTACGGTCAGGACAGCGCGTTGCGCGCCATGGCGGAAGCCGGGATTATCGCTTTCGCGCTGGAGCTCCTGCCGCGCATCACCCGGGCGCAGGCCATGGATGTGCTCTCAAGCCAAGCCAATCTGGCCGGCTATCGCGCGGTCATCGATGCAGCGGCGGAGTTCGGCCGCGCGCTGCCGATGATGATGACCGCGGCCGGCACGGTCCCCGCGACCCGGGTCTTCATCATGGGCGCCGGCGTCGCGGGCCTTCAAGCAATTGCCACTGCGCGCCGGCTCGGCGCCATTGTGACTGCGACCGATGTGCGCCCCGCCGCGAAGGAGCAAGTCGAAAGCCTCGGCGCGAAATTCGTCGCGGTAGAGGATGAGGAATTCAAAGCCGCCGAGACGGCCGGCGGCTATGCCAAGGAAATGTCAAAAGAGTATCAGGCAAAGCAGGCCGCCTTGGTCGCCGAACACATAAAAAAACAGGACATCGTCATCACGACCGCGCTCATTCCGGGCCGGCCGGCGCCGCGCCTTGTCAGCAAAGAGATGGTCGCCTCGATGCGGCCGGGTTCGGTGCTGATCGATCTCGCCGTCGAACGCGGCGGCAATGTCGAAGGCGTCCGTCCCGACGCCGTGAGCGAGCTCGGCGGCATCAAGATCGTCGGCTATCGCAACGTGCCGGGGCGGCTCGCCGCGACCGCTTCAAGCCTCTATGCCAAGAATGTCTATGCTTTCCTGGAAATTTTGATCGACAAGAAAACCAAGACGCTTGCGGTCAACTGGGACGACGAAATCGTCAAAGCCACCGCGCTCACGCGCGATGGCGCGATCGTACATCCAAGTTTCAAGCCGAAAAGCGCGGCATGAAACGAACAATGCGCAGCATGAAACAAACGAGCGGCAGTTCGCCATGATCACACTCTCGGTTCTCGGCCAGCTTGATCTGATTGGCGCGGCAACCGGCAATGTGCCGGCGGCGGCCAGCGAGCTTGCCGATCCATTCGTGTTCCGCCTGTCGATTTTCGTGCTTGCCGTGTTCGTCGGGTATTATGTCGTCTGGTCGGTTACCCCGGCACTGCATACGCCGCTGATGTCGGTGACCAATGCGGTTTCCTCGGTCATCGTCGTTGGCGCGCTGCTCGCGGTCGGTGTCGCGCTGGTTGCCAACGACGATGGTCCGATCTGGGCGCGCGCGCTTGGTTTCGTCGCGCTGACTTTCGCTTCGGTCAATATTTTTGGCGGCTTTCTGGTGACGCAGCGCATGCTCGGCATGTTCCAGAGAAGGCAGAAGTGACAGCATGAGCGCCGATCTCGCCGCGCTTTGCTATCTGGTAGCCGGCGCGCTTTTCATTCTGGCCTTGCGCGGCCTGTCCAATCCGGAAACAAGCCGGCGCGGCAATCTGTTCGGCATGATCGGCATGGCGATCGCGACCGCGACGACGCTCGCGTCGCATCCGCCAACGAGCTACGCCGCATGGGGTCTGGTCGCACTCGGCATGGCGCTCGGCGGCGGTACTGGCGCGGTGATCGCGCGGCGCGTGCCGATGACCTCGATGCCGGAATTGGTGGCGGCCTTTCACTCGCTGGTCGGCATGGCGGCCGTTCTGGTTGCCGCCGGAGCGCTCTACGCACCCGCCGCTTTTGGCATCGGCAGCGAAGGCGCCATCCACGGCCAGAGCCTGATCGAAATGTCGCTTGGAGCCGCGATCGGCGCCATCACCTTCACTGGCTCGGTGATCGCCTTTCTTAAACTGTCCGGCCGCATGAGCGGGGCGCCGATCATCCTGCCGGCGCGGCACGCGATCAATATCGGCCTCGCGCTCGGATTGGTCGCGCTCATCGTCTGGTTTTTCCAAGCGCAGCACCATCTCGCCTTTTGGCTGATCGCGGCGGTGTCGTTTCTGCTCGGTGTGCTGATCATCGTTCCGATCGGCGGCGCCGACATGCCGGTCGTGATCTCGATGCTCAATTCCTATTCTGGTTGGGCGGCCGCCGGCATCGGCTTCACGCTCGGCAATTCGGCACTCATCATCACCGGCGCGCTGGTGGGTTCGTCGGGTGCGATCCTGTCCTACATCATGTGCAAGGGGATGAACCGTTCGTTCATTTCGGTGATCCTCGGCGGGTTCGGCGGCGAGGTCGCGGGACCTGCAGCGCACGCGACGGATCGTCCGGTCAAGATCGGATCGGCGGAGGACGCAGCCTTCATTCTCAAAAATGCCGGCAAAGTCATTATCGTGCCGGGTTACGGCATGGCGGTGGCGCAGGCGCAGCACGCGTTGCGTGAAATGGCGGACAAACTCAAGGCCGCGGGCGTCGAGGTGAAATACGCCATTCATCCGGTGGCAGGCCGCATGCCCGGCCACATGAACGTGCTTCTTGCCGAGGCCAATGTTCCTTACGACGAAGTGTTCGAGCTGGAAAATATAAATTCAGAATTCCCGCAAGCCGACGTCGCTTATGTGATTGGCGCCAACGACGTCACCAATCCGGCAGCGGAAGAGGATCCGAAATCGCCGATCTACGGCATGCCGGTGTTGCAGGTTTGGAAGGCCGCCACCGTGATGTTCAACAAGCGCTCGCTGGCCTCCGGCTATGCCGGAATCGATAATCCATTGTTTTATCGCGACAACACAATGATGCTGCTCGGCGACGCCAAGAAGATGACGGAAGAGATCGTCAAGGCGATCTGAAGCATGATCGCCACTAAAATCCTCCCCTCCTATTCGGCGCTGTAACGAATGACGGAATTGCCGCCACGAGCCAAGTCCCGTCGCTTGGCGCTGCGGCTAATCGCGGTGCCGGTCATCGTCATCATCGGTGCTTTGCTCTATCTTGGCCTGCGCGACCGCTTTTTTCTGCCGGAATGCGATTCGGAACGCGCCAGGCAAACGCTTGCGGAAGTGCTCAAGCAACTCAAGCTCGAGCCGGTGCGCTATGAGCCGATCGAGACGGTATCGAGCAGCAAAACGCAAGTCGTATGCAACGCCACCTTGCCGCTGCCGGACGGCGGCAGCGTCGCAGTCGACTACAGTTTTTATTGGCAGGGCAGCCAGGCCAACATGAAATATTCGGTCGCACGGAAGTAAAACAAATCGGTGCAATGGAACTAAGGGATGATTTCTTTTTTGTCGGTCAATGGTGCAGCGTACAGCTAAGGATAGGGCGCGGAGGCTTGTTGCCGGTTGGCCGACCGTTTGGATGTTACGTATTGGTTACGTCGCGCGCGGGCTCATCTTTCTGATCATCGGCGGCTTTGCGCTGCTTGCGGCTGGCGGCTTCGGAACTCATCCACAAGGCGCCCGCGATGCCTTGGAGGTGCTGTTTAAAGCTCACGGCTATTTCTTGTGGCCGCTCGCGTTCGGACTGTTGTGTTTTGCCGGCTGGCGATTTCTACAAGCCTTTTTCGACACCGAAGGACACGGCCGGCGATTTTACGGCTTGGTTCGCCGCTGCGTGCTCGCCGGCAGCGGGCTGTTTTACGTGGCGCTCGCGGTGGCGACGGCGCGCGTCACTCTGGTGTCTCGTCACGCCAGCGAAGATCAATCGGCGCGGGAATGGACCGCATGGGTCATGGCCCAGCCGTTCGGGCGGGTCGTAATCGCGCTTATTGCCGCTGCCTTCGTCGGCGTTGCCATTGGCCTTGTGGTGAAAGCCCTCCGGGCACCGGCGCACAATCGGCTCAACATCAGCCGCAAGTTGCGCATGTGGGCGGTCCTGGCCGGATCATTCGGAACGCTCACGCGCGCTGTCGTATTTCTCATGATCGGCGGTTTTCTCGGTTTTGCCGCCTACGATTCCAATTCGCGCGAAGCGGTCGGTCTCGCCGGCGTTCTCCGCGCCATGCACCAGCAGAGCTACGGCACCGGGCTGCTCGCGGTCGCCGCCATTGGCCTTTTGGCATTCGGCATTTTTGAGATCATCGAAGCGGCTGCGCGCCGTACACAGGCATCGGGAAAGTCGAGTCAAAGCCGCGCGTCATGAAGACGGCTTGCCGTAGCCGCCCGCGGTCGGCGTCTGGATTATAATCGCTTCGCCGGCGTCGATCACGGTGGCGTCGCAGCCCTGCAGCTTTTCCATCCGGCCGTCCTTGCGCCGCACCCAGTTCTCGCCGATTTGCCCATCGCCGCCGCCGGCCAAGCCGAACGGCGCCACACGGCGATGGCCGGACAGAATGGTGCATTCCATCTTTTCCAGAAAACGGATGCTGCGGCGGATGCCGTCGCCGGCTTTCCATCGCCCGCGTCCACCGGAATCTTTGCGGATGTGAAAGTCTTCGAGCAGGACCGGATAGCGAAATTCCAGAACTTCCGGGTCGGTGAGGCGCGTATTGGTCATATGGGTGTGTACGGCGTCGGTGCCGGGAAAGCCCGGACCCGCCGGCGAGCCCGAGCAGATCGTTTCGTAATACTGATATTGCGCATTACCGAAATTGAGATTGTTCATGGTGCCCTGCGCCGCCGCCATGGCGTCGAGCGCGCCGAACAGGCAATTGGTGACCTCTTGCGAGGTCTCGACATTGCCGGCGACGACCGCGGCAGGAAATTCCGGCGACAGCAGCGATTTTTTTGGAATGACGATACGGATGGGGCGCAAGCAGCCGGCATTCATCGGGATGTCGTCATCGACCATGACGCGGAATACGTAGAGCACGGCCGCGCGCGTCACCGGCTCGGGCGCATTGAAGTTGCTCGCCTGCTGCGGGCTCGTGCCGGTGAAATCGACTGTTGCTTCGCGGCGCGCTTTACCGACCGCAATCCGCACCCTGATGGTGTTGCCTTGATCGGTCTCGACTGCAAAGGCGCTGTCGTGCAACCGATCGATGACGCGGCGCACGCTTTCGGCGGCATTATCCTGCACATGCCGCATGTAAGCGCGAACGACCGGCAGAGTGAAATAGCGCACCATTTTGCGCAGTTCGCGCACGCCCATCTCGTTGGCCGCGATTTGCGCCTTGATATCGTTGACGTTCTGCAATGGATTGCGCGCCGGAAATTTCCCGCCGGTGAGCAGCGCGTATAGTTCTTTCTCGCGGAAGCGGCCGCGCTCGACCAGCTTGAAATTGTCGATGTAAATTCCTTCTTGTTCGATCGTCGCGGCATTCGGCGACATCGAACCTGGCGAAATGCCGCCGACATCGGCATGGTGCCCGCGTGAGGCGACCCAGAACAAAATTTTGGCGCCATCGAACACCGGCGTGCAAACGGTGATGTCCGGCAAATGCGTGCCGCCGTTATACGGCGCGTTGATTGCATAAGCGTCGCCAGGCCGAATCTTTCCCCTGTTCTCGCGAATGACAGTCTCGACCGCGCGGTCCATCGAGCCGAGATGCACCGGCATATGCGGTGCATTGGCGACCAGCGACCCGTCGCCGTCGAAAACCGCGCAGGAGAAATCGAGCCGCTCCTTAATGTTGACCGAGTAAGCGGTGTTTTGCAGGGCGACGCCCATCTGTTCGGCAATCGACATGAACAAATTATTGAACACTTCGAGCATCACCGGATCGGCATGGGTGCCGATGGCGCGGGCGCGGGCAAGCTTCGCCACTCGCCGCAGCACCAAATGATCGCGGGCGGTGAGCTCGGCCTGCCAGCCGGCTTCGACGACGACGGTCTGGTGCGGCTCGATGATGATCGCGGGGCCTTCGATTTTGTCGCCTGGCGCCAGCGCCTCGCGCAGATAAACGTACGCACGCTGCCATTTGCCGCCGGAAAAGAAGCGCGTGCGTCGCGCCGGTGCCGGTAGTTTACGCCGGGTCGTTTTGCGCGATTTTTCCTTAAATCGTGCGCCACCGCCGATCGCCTCGACGGATATCGCTTCGATCACCAGGCCCTTGCTGCGATCGACGAAGCCAAATTGCGCTTTGTGGGCGCGCTCGAAGGCCAATTTCATCTTGGTTAGCGAGGCCAGCGGTGCGGTTTCGCCGCGACGGGCCGTAAAGCTTCCAGCGCCGACAATCAGCGGCGTGTCAGTCCCGGCATAGCGAATATGGGCGCGGACATGCAGCTTGATCTTCGCTGCAGCAACGCCTTGCCCGGCAACTTCCGCAATCACCTGCTTCGCGAGCAGCCTCGCCACCTTGCCGACGGCGGCTAGCGCCTTGTCCCCGAGCGGCTCTTCGATCGCCTGCTGCCGCACGCTGCGGATATCGGCCAAGCCCATGCCATAGGCGGACAGGAGCGATGACAAAGGGTGGATCAGCACGCTTGTCATGCCGAGTGCGTCGGCGACCAGGCAGGCGTGCTGGCCGCCGGCGCCGCCGAAGCAATTGAGCGCATAGCGGGTGACGTCATAGCCGCGCTGCACCGATATCTTTTTGATCGCGTTCGCCATGTTTTCGACGGCGATTTTGATGAAACCATCGGCGACTTGCTCGGCGGACCGGCCGTCGCCGATCTTCTTGGCCAGCGCAGCAAAAGCACTGCGAACCGCATCGGCATCGAGCGGCAAGTCCTGCTCCGGTCCAAAAATGCGCGGAAAAAATTCCGAAATGAGCTTGCCGACCATCACGTTGGCGTCGGTCACCGCCAGCGGGCCGCCGCGGCGATAGCATTTCGGCCCGGGATTGGCGCCGGCCGAGTCCGGGCCGACGCGAAAGCGCGCCCCATCATAGTGCAGGATCGATCCGCCGCCCGCCGCGACCGTATGAATCAGCATCATCGGCGCGCGCATGCGCACGCCGGCGACTTCGGTTTCGAAGGCCCGCTCGTATTCGCTGGCAAAATGCGACACATCGGTCGACGTGCCGCCCATGTCGAAGCCGATCACTCGCGAAAAGCCGGCCGAGCGTGCGGTCTCGGCCATGCCGACCACACCCGCCGCCGGGCCTGAAAGGATTGCATCCTTACCGCGGAACAGATCGGCGGCGGTGAGGCCGCCCGACGACATCATGAACATCAGTTTCGTCCCGCGCCCCGCTTGCGGGGAGAGGGTGGCGAGGTCGGCGTAGCCG
>DASZCJ010000392.1:0-6204 GCA_035943155.1 Xanthobacteraceae bacterium
GTGCAGCATTGGCCGCTCCTCCATCGACGACATGCGCGGCGCCGGCCTCTCTCGCCGACTCGCGCTTGGCTGGATCGACGTCGATTATAATCGCCGAATGCCCTCCCATCTTTTGATGTAGGTCGAGGCACATGAGGCCGAGGCCGCCCGCGCCGACGATCACAGTTGGCTCGGTTGCCAAGGTGGGCACTTTTTTTAAGGCGCCGAAAGTCGTCACGCCCGAGCAGGCGAGCGGAGCCGCGCGCTCGGGGGGCAGATCACCAATCTCGAAGAGATACCGCGGATGCGGCACTATCATGTAATCGGCGTAGCCGCCGTTGGAGAACACCCCGAGACTTTTCATCGCGCGACAGAGATTCTCCTCGCCGCGCCGGCAGGCGCCGCAGGTGCCGCAGCCGATCCACAGATGCGCAAGCATGCGCGCACCGATCTGGACGCCCTTCGCGTCCGGTCCAATCGCCACCACCTTGCCGATATTCTCATGCCCGAGCGTTACTGGCAGTTTCATGCCGCGCTCGGCGAGACTCAGCCGCTTCCCGCCACCAAGATCGAACCAGCCATCGGCCAGATGTAAGTCGCTGTGGCAAACGCCCGCCGCGAGCACTTTGAGCAGCACCTCCGTGCCCGCGGGCTCTGGCGTCGGCGCCTCGTTGCATTTCAGCGGCTCCTCGCAGACGCAGAGCTGAAACATGCGCATGTGCCACCTTTAGGACTCGGTCGCAGAGTCTGCTCGATCATGCCACGGGACAGCCTACAAAGAGCGGCTAACTCGGCACAAGGGCGTGTCTGCGGGCTGAATCGGATCCCCTTGGGCACCGGATGAACTTGGCTCGATATACGCGCGACTGCTCTAATCTGATAGGCTTTGAAAACTGGCGTCATTCCTAACCTCACTGCGGAGGGTTACGTGCGCCGGCGAGATTTCATCAAAGCTGTTGCTGGCTCTACGGCGGTATGGCCACTCGCAGCCGGTGCGGAGCAGCGCGAGCGAATCCGGAGCGTCGGCGTACTCACACCGTTCTCCCCCCACGATTCTGAAGGACAGAATCGCGTGACGGCCTTCGTCCAAGCGCTGCAGCAATTGGGCTGGAGCGTTGGGCAGAATATTCGTTTGCACTATCGCTGGGGCGACGGCACGAGCGCCACTATGCAGAAATACGCGGCCGAGATGGTTGCGCTCGAGCCAGACGTCATTCTAGCGGATTCGAGCGCCGCCTTGGCGCCGCTGCTGCAAGCGACCCATACCATTCCGATCGTGTTCGCGATCGTCGCCGATCCGGTCGGCGCCGGCTATGTGGAAAGCTTGGCGCGGCCGGGCGGTAACGCCACCGGTTTTACCCCCTTTGAATACGGCATCGCTGGCAAGATGTTGGAACTGCTCAAAGAGATCGCGCCGCGGGTGACACGCGCAGCGGTCCTTCGTGATTCCGCCATTGCGGCCGGTCCCGGTCAATTCGGCGCTATCCAGGCCGTGGCGCCCTCGCTCGGCGTCGAGTTGCGTCCTGTCAACGTGCGGGATGCCGACGAGATCGAGCGTTCCATCGCCGCATTCGCTCAGGGCTCGAACGGCGGCCTCATTGTCACGGGAAGTCCGGCGGCGGCAGCCCGTCGTGATCTGATCGTTGCTCTGGCCGCTCGGCACCGATTGCCCGCAGTCTACAACGCCCGTCTGTATGGCGAGATCGGCGGTCTCGTCTGTTATGGAGCTGCTTTCCTCGATCAGTTCCGTCGCGCCGCCGGCTACGTCGATCGCATTCTCAAGGGAGAGAAGGCTGCCGACCTACCAGTGCAGGCACCGACGAAGTATGAGCTGGTCATCAATCTTAAGACCGCCAAGGCGCTCGGCCTTTCAGTGCCACAATCACTGCTGTCTCGTGCCGACGAGGTGATTGAATAACGATCCATCTTTGCTGCACTGCATGAGTCCGTTTTTGGCCCATCTCGGACATCAGGGAATGTCCGCTTGATGTCCGCTTACGAGGGCAGTGCGGACATTGACCGACCGTTGCTCATCGCGATCTCTATTTATGAGTGCACGCCCTTAGTCATCCCGGGCGCCATTGGCGCCATGGAACGAACCGCCCAATCATCCATATAATGTAGGCATGCGCGTCATCGGGCTCGCGGGCTGGAGCGGCTCCGGCAAGACCACGCTGGTCACCAAGGTGATTCCGGTGCTGGTCGGGCGCGGGCTGAAAGTCGCGACCGTCAAACATGCGCATCATGATTTCGACACCGACCAGCCGGGCAAGGATTCCTGGCTGCATCGCCGCGCCGGGGCCAGCGAGGTCGCCGTGGTGTCAAGCCGGCGCTGGGCCATCGTTCACGAACTCAGCGACGAGGCCGAGCCCTCACTCGATGAGGTGCTGGCAAAATTAAGCCCGGTCGATCTGGTGATCGTCGAAGGCTTCAAGCGCCATTCGCATCCGAAGCTTGAAGTCTATCGCGCCGCGGTCGGCAAACCGCTGCTGCATTCCGATGATGTCTGTATCGTCGCGGTCGCGACTGACGCGCCGTTGCCGCAGGCGCAAGTCCCGGTGGTCATGCTCGACGACATTGCAACCATCGCCAATGTCCTGCAGGCGGAAGCGATGCCGCCCGAGCAAATCGGTAAAGCCGCAGCCGAAGTGTTGCCAAACGCGTTGCGCCGGAGCGACGTCTAATGGCGCAGCTCAGCGATGACTGTTTCGCGTTTAACGGTCCGCTCATGCCGGTCGCGGAGGCCGAGCGGCTGATTGGCGAGCGCGTCAGTCCGGTGGCCGGCGGCGAAACGGTGTCGTTGCGCGAGGCGCTCGGCCGGGTACTCGCGGCCGATGTCATCGCGCCGGTCAATCTGCCGCCGTTCGACAATTCCGCGGTGGATGGCTATGCGGTCCGCGCCGACGATCTTGACGCGGCGCGCGAGCGGCGTCTGGTCATTGTTGATCGTGTCGCTGCCGGGCACACCGCCGCGCACGCAGTCAAGCCCGGTGAAGCGGTGCGCATTTTCACCGGCGCGCCGATGCCCGCTGGCGCCGATACCGTGTTCATGCAAGAGGATTGTCGTGTTGACGGCGATCGCGTCATCGTGCCGCCGGGTTTGCAGCGCGGCGCCAATCGGCGCCTGGCCGGTGAAGACGTCCACGCCGGCGCGGTGGCGCTTCCCGCCGGGCGGCGGTTAGCGGCGCACGATGTCGCGCTCGCCGCCGCACTCGGATTGACCGCGATCGCGGTGAAGCGGCGGGTGCGAGTTGCGCTGTTCTCGACCGGCGACGAAATCGCCGAGCCGGGATCGCCGCTCACGGGCGCGGCGCTCTACGACTCCAACCGCTATCTGCTGGCGGGGCTGATCGCGCGCTTTGGCGGCGAACTGACCGATCTCGGCATCCTGCGTGACGAGCCAAAGGCACTGGCAGATGGGCTCGCCGCTGCGGCGTCGGATCATGATCTTGTGGTCACCTCCGGCGGCGTCTCGACCGGCGAAGCCGATTATGTACGCAGCGCGGTCGAGAGCATTGGCCGAATTGTGTTCTGGCGGGTCGCGATCAAGCCGGGCCGTCCGGTGGCGATGGGTGTCATTCCCGGCGGCAAGACCGGCGACAGCGCGGCATTCGTCGGTCTGCCGGGAAATCCAGTGGCGGTGTTCGTCACCTTCGTTCGCGTGGTGCGCCCGCTGTTGTTGCGGCTTGCCGGCGCGCTGCCCGAGCCACTCGTGGCGCTGCCGGCGCGCGCGGCATTTTCCTATAAGAAGCGCAAGGGCCGGCGCGAATATGTCCGCGTCGCCTTGCGCGCCGCCGCCGACGGCGTGATCGAGGCGGTCAAATATCCGCAGGACGGCGCCGGCGTGCTGACCTCGCTGACCGAAACCGACGGATTGGCCGAGCTCGGCGAGGACGTCACCACTATCGAGCCCGGCGCGACCGTCGGTTTTCTCTCCTACGCGTCGCTGATGGGCTAGGGCTGCGAATATTGCGTTGCGAGCATTTGCGCCTGCGCTGCATCTTCGGGCGTGTTGACATTGAAGAACGGATCGACCGGCGCGGCGGCCCAATCGGCAACCGCGACGCCGTGGCGCGCGGTCCAGATTTCGATCTTGCGCAAGCCTTCGGCGAGGAGGGCGCGCCGTAAATCTTCGCGCAGCGCCACCGGCCAGAGCCCGACAACCGGGTGTCGCCATTCGCCCGAGCGGGCGCAGGCGAGCGGGGTGGCAGCGGCGTCGCGCGCGGCGTGCAATCGTGCCACCAGATCGCCCGGCAGGAACGGGCAGTCGCCAGGCACGCTTGCCATCCACTCGCATTGCCCCGCATGCGCTGCCGCCCAATCGAGTCCGGCGAGAATGCCGGCAAGCGGACCGGCGAAATCCGGTACGCTATCGGCCACGACCGGTAGATGCGTATCGGCAAAACGGGCCGGGTCGCCGTTGGCGTTGATCGCAAGGCGCGCGCATTGCGGCGTGATGCAAGCGAGCACCCGCTGCAGGATGGTAACGCCGCCGATTGTGATACGCGCCTTGTCGCCGCCGCCCATGCGGCGCGCCAGGCCGCCGGCGAGCACCAGGCCGAGAGTGGACGGATAGGTCACAGCAAGTGATCGTCTTCACCTCCCCCTGCAGGGGAGGGTGAAAAGCGGACGCCATCATTCATCGTGCACTGCCGCTTTACGCCGATGCTTGGCGCTTTCTTCGGCGACATAAGCAAGATCTTGGTCGAACACGATGCGATCCTCGCCCGCTAGCGCGATGAAGCGCTTGCCGCGGGCGCGGCCGATCAGCGTCAGGTTTGCCTTGCGCGCGAGCTCGACGCCCCAGGCTGTGAAGCCGGAGCGCGAGATCAGGATCGGGATGCCCATGCGCACAGTTTTGATCACCATTTCCGAAGTCAGCCGCCCGGTGGTGTAGAAGATCTTGTCGGCCGCCGGCACCCGATGCTTGAACATCCAGCCGGCGATCTTGTCGACCGCGTTATGCCGGCCGACATCCTCCATATAGACAAGCGGCCGGTCCTCTACGGCCAGCACGCAGCCGTGGATTGCGCCGGCTTCGAGATAGAGCGACGGCGTGGTGTTGATCGTGTTGGTGAGCGCATAGAGCCATGAGGTGCGCAGTTCGGCAGGCGGCAACCTGACATTCTCCAGCGCCTCCATGAGGTCGCCGAACACGGTGCCTTGCGCGCAGCCGGAGGTCTGCACTTTTTTCTTCAGCTTCTTCTCGTAATTGGTCTTGCGCTTGGTGCGCACCACGACGACGGAAAGGTCCTCGTCGTAATCGACCGAAGTCACCACATCGTTGGGCTTGAGCATATTTTGGTTGAGCAGATAGCCGATTGCGAGATATTCGGGATGATCGTTGATGGTCATGGCGGTGACGATCTCCTGCGAATTCAAAAAGATCGTCAGCGCGCGCTCGACCGTCACCGAGGTTTCGATCGGGCCGCCGGTCTGATCGACGCCTCTCACGCGTTCCGTCAGGCGCGGGTCATGCGGATCGGGGCGGATCAGATAATCGTCTTTGGCTGCGGTAATTTTCGGTACTGTCGTTTTTGGTGCGATCATGCGGCTAATGTAGGCTAACGCGCATAATGGCGGAAGCGTCTAATAAGCGCGCAAAAGAGAAGGCCCGGCTTACGCCGGGCCTTCATACGCTACTACGCACTTCCGCTTGGCAGTATCAGCCGTGAAGGCCGCCAAGCACCCATATCAAAATAATGATCGGGATCGGAATACCGAGGAGCCATAACAATAGCCCACGACCCATGACGTCCTCCTGCTTCACCTCTTTGCGGTCTGCCGAAATAACGAAAAGCGTTCGGATTGGTTCCGCGCGCATTCCCGCAGATATCCGCATCAAAAAGCGGGCGCCGTCCCTCGGTCCTACATCACTGAGCCGTGACGTGGGCGGGCCGACAAACGACCGCGACCCGACTCAGTTGCTGCGCCGCAGCGCATCGCGCGCCGGGTTGTAACGCGGAACCCCGCCGCTATATTGCCTTTCCGATTTTCCACGCTGGTTTTCCATACCGGAGGGATGGCCGAGTGGCTTAAGGCGCACGCTTGGAAAGCGTGTATACGGGAAACCGTATCGTGGGTTCGAATCCCACTCCCTCCGCCACGAACTGAGTATCTGACCTGTCTCGTGTTTTTGACTTTTCTGCTTTGCAAATTCCACCGCCAGTTCCGGGACTTTGCGCCAATCGAGCAATGACAGTTTTCACGCAGAGACGAATTTGT
>DASZCJ010000393.1:0-8974 GCA_035943155.1 Xanthobacteraceae bacterium
CGCGGCGTCAATATCTGGTCGCTGCATGCGGTGCGGTTGCCGCCGCACGAGCGCAACGCGGCTTTGCGTGACGAGGCGCTCAAAGTTCTCGCGGCCCCGTTTAAAGTGCTTGATGCGGCGCTGGCGCAGAATCCGTATTTACTCGGCCGCGAATTTACCGTGGCCGACCTCAACGTTGCCGCCGTAATCAGCCGCGCCGCTGCCATGGATCTTTCGATGTGGCCGAGCCTGAAAGCTTGGTTGACGCGCTGTCTCGATCGAGGCGCAGCACGCCAGGCGCTGGCGCTCAAAACGAAATCCGACGAGGCAACGCCGGTCGAGGTCACCCGCCGCATCGCGCGGATCAATCGGCTATGAGCGTCGGCTTATGAAGGTAAGCCAGTGAAAGGAAGCCAATGAACGGAAGCTCCGGCCCGTTCAATCCCGGCCAAGCGCTTAGCCAGGCCGTGACCTTGCACCGGCAGGGGCAATTGCGCGCGGCTGAGAAGATCTACGCGCGGGTCCTTAAAGCCGCGCCGGGCAATTTCGACGCCCTCAATCTCCTCGGCGCGATTAGGATGCAGCAAGGTCAGTTCGGCGAAGCGCGAGGCCTCTTCAGTGCGGCGGCCAAAGCCAATCCGGGGATTGCGGCGGTATGGTGCAATCTCGGCCAGGCCGAGTACGCGCTCAAGCGCCCAATCGAGGCGCTGCATTACTTTGAAAAGGCGCAGGCGCTAGCGCCCGACGATGCCGACATCCTCTATCAGCACGCCAACGCTTTATTGAGGTTGGATCGGCCGCGCGACGCACTTGCCGAATTGCAAATGGTCCTTGCGCGCAAACCGCAGCATTTTGAGGCGCGCCTTAACAGCGGTCTGGCGCAAGCTGCGCTCGGCTTTCCCGATCGCGCGCTCGCCGAGTTCGACGCGGCTTTGCCACTGGCGCCGCAGCATCCGGTCGCGCATTACAATCGCGGCGTCGCGCTGATCCGGCTCGGCCGCTACACCGAGGCGGTCGCCGCCAACGACCGCGCCATTGCCGCAGCGCCCCAGCATAGCGGCGCCTGGCTTAATCGCGGCAAGGCGCTGGCGCAGCTTCACCGCATGGACGAAGCGATAAAGAGCTACGGCGAAGTGCTGGCGCTGCGTAAGGACCATGCCGACGCGCATTTCAACCACGCGCTGGCGCTGCTCACCGTCGGCGATTATCGCCGCGGTTTTAGCGAATATGAATGGCGTTGGCGGCGCACCGGCATGCCGCCGCAGAAGAGCCGTGGCCGGCCACTATGGCTCGGCGAATATCCGCTTGCTGGCAAGACGATCCTGCTCCATGCCGAACAGGGGTTGGGCGACACCATCCAGTTTGCCCGTTACGTGCCGTTGATCGCTGCGCGCGGCGTGAACGTCGTGCTCGAGGTGCAGCCGGAGCTAAAATCGCTGTTGTCTCGTCTTGAAGGCGCTGCCGTCGTGGTAGCGCGCGGCGAACCGCCACCACCGTTCGATGTGCATTGCCCGCTTGGCTCATTGCCGCTGGCGCTGAAAACCGAGCTGCACACAGTGACGGCGCCAATCTCGTATTTGTCTACCGACGAACCGCATTTGAAGAAATGGTCGGCGCGGCTGCAACACATTCCACCGCCGCGCGTCGCCATCGCCTGGTCCGGCAATCCGGCGCATGACAATGACGGCAATCGCTCGCTGCCGTTCGGCGCTTTGGTGCCGCTCTTTTCCCTTTCCCAACTGGCGGGCGTGACACCAAGCTTCATCAGCATTCAACGTGATCTGCGCAGTGAGGATGCGGCGCAATTGACCGCCGAAACGCGCCTCACGCATATCGGCGGCGAACTTGACGACTTCAGCGATACCGCCGCGGTACTGGCGCTGTGCGACCTCGTCATCTCGGTGGACACCGCGCCGGTGCATCTTGCTGGCGCCCTTGGCCGTCCGGTCTGGGTGCTCGTTCCCTTCGCGCCGGACTGGCGCTGGACGCTCGAGGGCGAAACCACGCCCTGGTATCCGACCGCGCGCTTGTTTCGGCAGTCTTCGCCCGGCGATTGGGACGCGGTCATTGCCCGCGTCGCGGCAGCGCTGAGCCAACGGTCGTTCGAGGCAATAAGTGGATGAGCAGGAATCCTGCAGCGGGAGTGCGGCATGATCATCGATTGGCACGCACATATTTACACGCCCGAAGAAGCGGCGGACGATATTCGCGCCTATGACGGCAAGAGCGGCCCGTCCTGGGGCGAGCGCGGTTGCCCGATGGTGCTCGATAATTTTCTCGACGCACACTACAAGGCCGGCATTGATGTCAGCGTCGTCACCAATGCCGCGCATTATTTGCGCGGTAAGAACGCTGGCGAGGAGCTGCCCGCCGTTCAGCGCTGGAGCGACTACGCCGCCGCGGTGCAGGAAAAATACCAAGGCATCCTGTACTGCTTTGCCACGATCCTGCCGTGCGGCGGGCCGGCCTTTATCAAGGAAACCGAGCGGGCGGTGCGTGCGCTCGGGCTCAAAGGCATATTCATCCATTCCAGTCACAAGGGCCATTATCCCGACGACGACGAAGCGCGGCCGTTCTGGGAATTGGTTCAGGATCTCGACGTTCCGGTGATGATCCATCCGCCGCATCTCGGCTTCGGCGAGGAGCGGATGAAGGAATATCGGCTGGCATCGAGCATCGGCCGGCCATTCGATCTGTGCCTGGCGCTGGGCCGGCTGATCGTTCGCGGCATCCTGGAAGATTTTCCGCGATTGAAAATTGTCGCCTCGCACGGCGGCGGCGGCATTTGCGAGACGATCAGCCGGATGGATTATGCTTATGAGCTACAGGATGAGGCATTCTTCCTCGGTCCCTATGCGCCGATGAAGATCAAGCACGCGCCGAGCCACTATCTGAAGAAGCTTTATCTCGATACCGTGACATATAATCCGCCGGCGGTACGGATGGTGCTGGACTGGATTGGCGCCGACCATGTTCTTTACGGCAGCGACGCTCCACCGCTGACATCGCTGAAACCGCGCGCCATAAAGCTGATCCGCGACTTGGATATCGCCGCGACCGATAAGGATAAGATCTTCGCTGCCAACGCGAAGCGTCTTCTCAAATTGAACTGAATGCACGGGAGTTTCGTTGATGAGGCTAAAGGCACTGTTCATCGCGTTCCTGGCCGCATTTTGCGCATTGCCGGCGCGCGCGGAGGATTATCCGACACGGGCGCTTCACATCATCACCGCCAATAGCGTCGGCGGCACGAGCGACATTTTCGTGCGCGCTTTGGCCGACAAGCTTCAGCTCCGATTGGGCCAGCCGATCGTTGTCGAGAACCGTCCGGGTGGCAACATGACCATCGCCGGCCGCGCTTGTGCAGACGCCGTGAGTGATGGCTACACGATTTGCCTGTTGCCGAATGAGACGCTGACGCTCAATCAATTCACCTATAAATCGATCCCGTACGATCCGGAGAAGGATTTTGCGCCGATCACGAACGCGTTCATAAACACGCAGGTCATGGTGGTTAGCACCGCGCTCAATGTGGGCTCGCTGGACGAGCTTGCGCAACTGTCAAAAGCCAAGCGCGGAACATTGAGCTACAGCGCGCTCGCTATTCCGATGCAGATCACGATTGAGAATTGGAAGAAAAAGAGCGGCGCCGATCTCGTTCATGTTCCGGTGCGTGGTGGGGCGGACATGGTGAACGGGCTTCTCACCGGCACCACTCCGGTGGCCATTGTCGGGCTGCCCAATTTCATCGCCTATATACGCGACGGCTCCGTCAAGGCGCTGGCGGTAGATTCCGACGCACGTTCGCCATTGTTTCCCGATGTGCCGACTTGGCGGGAACTAGGCTTTCCCAATCTGGCTCCGGTCTACTTCGCTTTTGTTGCTCCCGCAGGCACGCCGAAAACGATCATCGCCAAACTGCACGACGAAATCGCCGCCATCGGCAATGAACCGACATTTCGCCAGGCGCGTCTGATCGACATCGGCGTAGTTCCGGTGTTCGACATGCCCGAACATCTCGCGCATTACCTCGGCGAGCAGCGCGCGAACGGCGCAAAGCTCATTCGAGAGTCCGGCTTTGAGCCGCGGTAGCGCTGATTGCAGAGCGGATCGATCCAGGCGCCAAGAATGAGATCGGTTTACCGCTTTCGCAAGGAACGGCATTTCGCCAAACCGCCGGAGGCGATCTGGCCTTTCGTCGCCGACAGCGCGCGCGTCAACGAAATGGTCGGCTTCCCGCCTTATCGGGTCGAGGAGCGTGTTGGCGTCGACGGCCGTGTCCGGCGCATCGCCAGCGGCCGGCTCGGTCCGCTGCGGCTTAATTGGGAAGAGACTTTCGGCGAATGGCAGGAAAACCGCCGCGTCGTGCAGACGCGCAAATTCCTCAACGGCCCGATCGGTTATTTTGTGGCCTGCGCCGAACTTGAACCGGAAGGCGCCGGCAGCCGTTTGGTGTTCTCGGCCGAAATCGAGTGCCGCGGGGCGCTGGGTTTGTTGGCGCGGTTGTCTGGTCAGATCGCGCGCGAGGGCGAGCGGCGCATTGCCGCGATCGAACGGCTGATCGATGAAGCCGACGACTCCGACAAAATTCCTGGCGCGGTCGCCAAGCCGGCAATCAAGCCAGGAGCGCAGCGGCGATTTGATTCGCTCCTCAACGATCTCGATCGCGATCCGGCGAGCCATGGGCTTGCGCGGAAGCTTGCCGCGTTTTTGCTGCATGCGCCGAGCCTGGCATTGCGGAGCGTTCGGCCATTGGCGATAGCGCGCTTGTGGCGCGTCGCGCCCAACGATGCCGTCGACCTGTTCCTCGCTGCACACCGGTTCGGCATTGTGGCGATGGAATGGGATTTACTGTGCCCGCGTTGCCGCGGCGCCAAGCTGCGCGTGCGGCACCTGCACGAATTGCCCGACGCCGCGCATTGCGCCTCCTGCAACATCGATTACCGGCGCGATTTCACTCGCAATGTGGAGCTGACATTCCATCCTGAGCCGTGGCTGCGCCCATTGCCGGAAGGCGAACTATGCCTGCTCGGCCAAGGGTCTACGCCGCATGTCCGCTTTCAAGCCGAGGTCGCCGCCGGTTCACGCAAAAGCTTTGCGCTGACGCGGCCGGCCCGCATCGTTTCCGCACCGTGGAAACAGGCGCGGAGGTTGACGCTACTATGGGTCCTGACGGCATGATCCCCGAAGTAGAGGCGCGCGGCAGCGATATTGTTTTGGCGACGCGCCGCAAGGATGAGCTCGTCATTCGCAACGACACCGATCGGCCGCTCTTTTTTGTCGTCGAGGATCGCAACTGGAGCGTGGACGCGCTCACCGGCGAACGCGTTATAGCCATGCCGGCGTTCCGGCGCTTGTGTCCCGAACAGCTTTTGCGTTCCGGCGACGATGTTGCCATCGGCCGTGTCGCAATCATGTTCACCGACCTGCAAGGCTCGACCAAGCTCTACGAGGATCTCGGCGACGCCACCGCGTATCGGCTGGTACGCGATCATTTTGCCTTCTTGTCCGAGCGCGTACAGCAGCATGACGGCTTTATCGTCAAGACGGTCGGCGATGCGGTGATGGCAGCGTTCCACGATCCGGCCGATGCCGTCCGCGCCGTACTGTCGATTCAAGACGCGGTAGCGAGGTTCAATCGCGGGCGGCGCGACGCCGGAATCGTCCTAAAGCTCGGATTGCATGCCGGCTCGTGTATCGCGGTGACCGCTGGCGGCGTGCTCGATTATTTTGGCTCGGCAGTGAACACGGCGGCGCGGTTGGAACATCAGTGCCGCGGCGGCGAGGTTGTGGTGTCGGAGGCGTTGCTTGCTGACGCGCAAGCGCGCGAAGCGCTCGCGGGGCGAAGCGTGACGGTGGACAGCGCCGTCATGCGCGGTTTGAGCGAGCCGGTGCGGTTTTTCCGGGTCGCTGCAGCCGAGCGCGCGGATTAGCTCGAAACTGCCGCCGCGGCGCGGAGTTGTCTCGAAAGGCCAGCGGCCGGTGCTATTCCGGCGAATCTGCAGGAGCGGCGCGATGGCGGAAGAGCAAAAAACAGCGAGCGGACCGGACCTGACGCAAGGCGTTGCCATCGAGGATTTCGTCGACGGTAAACTTCTGGGCCATGTTGGCGATGAGGAAGTGCTGCTGGTGCGACGCGGTGACGAAATCTTCGCCGTGGGCGCGCATTGCACGCACTATCACGGACCGCTCGCAGAGGGCTTGGTCGCCGGCGAAAGCGTGCGCTGCCCGTGGCATCACGCCTGTTTCGATTTGCGCACGGGAGAAGCCGCGCGGGCGCCGGCATTAAGCCCGATCGCATGCTGGAACGTCGAGGCGCGCGACGGGCGCGTTGTGGTGCGGCAAAAGCGCGAGCAGCGAAAGCCGCGCGGCAAAGCCGCCAAAACCGACGCGCCGCAGCGAGTCATCATCGTCGGCGGCGGCGCCGCGGGCTTTGCCACCGCGGAAATGCTGCGGCGACGCGACTACCGCGGGAACATTGTCATATTAAGCGATGACGATGCGCCGCCGGTTGACCGGCCCAATCTGTCGAAGGATTACCTTGCCGGCAGCGCGGCGGACGATTGGCTGCCGCTGCGTCCCGACGATTTCTATGCCGAAAACGGCATCGATCTGCGCCGCAAGACCGTGGTTGCGGCCATCGATGTCCGGCAGCGGCAAGTTGTTATTGCGGGCGGCGAACGCTTGGTTTATGACCGGCTGTTGCTGGCGACCGGCGCCGACCCGATCCGGCTTACGATCCCTGGCGCCGACCAGCCGCATGTCCACACCTTGCGCTCGCTCGCTGATTGCCGCGCCATCATCGATGCCGCGAAGAACGCGCGGCGCGCGCTCGTTATCGGAGCGAGTTTCATCGGTCTCGAAGTGGCGGCATCGCTGCGCACCCGCGGCGTCGATGTCCATGTGGTGGCCCCCGAAGCGCGGCCGATGGAACGTGTGTTCGGGCGGCAACTCGGCGACTTCGTGCGCGCCTTGCACGAGGAGCACGGCGTCGTTTTTCATCTTGGCGACACCGTGACCGCAATCGAGGGCAAACGCGCCGCGCTCAAGAACGGCGGCGCGCTGGAGGCCGACATGGTCATCGTCGGCATCGGCGTGCGACCGCGTCTTACGCTTGCCGAACAGGCCGGGCTTGCGATCGATCGCGGGGTCACAGTCAACGAGTATCTGGAAACCAGCGCCCCCGGGATTTATGCCGCTGGCGACATCGCGCGCTGGCCGGACCCGCATTCCGGCGAGCGCATCCGCGTCGAGCACTGGGTGGTCGCCGAGCGCCAAGGCCAGGCGGCGGCCGCCAACATGCTCGGGCTCAACGAGCGCTTCGACGCCGTGCCTTTCTTCTGGAGCCAGCACTATGACGTGCCGATCAACTATATCGGCCATGCCGAGCGTTGGGACCAGATAACGGTCGAGGGCGATGTCAAAGCGAAGGATTGCCTGTTGCGCTATCGGCGCGACGGCGGTGTGCTCGCGCTCGCCTCGATCTATCGCGATCTGGAAAATCTGAAAGCCGAGCTGGCAATGGAGAAGGCGGCGAGGTGATAAGTTCTTCTACCGCCCCTGTTCCCACAGCGCTTCGAGCCGCTGCCGGAACGCCTTCGGCTTCTCGGCAAACAAGCGGTGCGCGATGCGCGCGGCGCGCTGCGCCAGTGCGGCGAAGCGTTCGGCGCAAGCCGGTGTCAACCGCGAACGCCAATGCGCCAAGGGCTGATGCGGTGCAGTATACCGCTTGAGCACTTCGAGATCCTGACAGCGGCCGAGCCGTTCGCGCAGGCGTTCGGCTTCCTCGGTCCACATGCGGCCGAAGCGTGGCCACAGCGGCTCGACCAATTCCATCTGATAGCGCAATTCGACCACGCGCTGGCGGAACGCGTGCAGGTCGACCGCGTCGGCCAGCGCCCAGTCGGTCGGAATGCGCCGCCGCGCATTGCGATAGCTGTCGGCGAGCTGCGCCGCGATTGCCGAGAAGTCGAACGGGTCGAGCGGCCACTGCTCGACCGCGGCCGCTGCGGCATCGAGCCAGGCCAGAATGGTATCGCGCAGCGCCGGCGTAAGCACCGCCTGTTCTTCGTTCCCACGCAGCGCCTCGATGCGGCTGCGCACCGTGGCGCCAGAGCGAGGCGACAGCGCGACGATGGCCTTATCGGCCAAGCCGTCGAAGGCATTGAGCGCGGCAGCGCCGTCGCGGGCATGGGCGAGCGAACGGGCATGGTCGCGCGCCTCGCGCCGCCAGCTGTCGGCGTCCGCAATGAAGGGCTCCAACAGGCGCATCAGCGCGCGCCACTGCTTCATGGCGCGGCGGAAATCATGCACGGCGGTCTGATTGGTAAGTTCCGGATCGGTCAACGCCGCGCGCGCTTTGGCGAGGATGTTCGCCGCGATTGCACGCAGCGCCGGACCGATTGCCGCATTGGGTTGCAATGCCGGCTTCTCGTCCGTGGTTGGTTCTACGACGGCGTGCATGGGTCGGGTCGAAGCTTGAGGCTCGCCCTATATTAGGGCGAAATATGTGGCCTCTGCACTTCCCTTCTTGGGGGGCGCTTGCTACATGATCCGTTGCAAAATCAGGCGTTTTCCGCGGGGTGGAGCAGCCCGGTAGCTCGTCAGGCTCATAACCTGAAGGTCGTTGGTTCAAATCCAACCCCCGCAACCAAAATACCTCCGTTAAGTCAATGGCTTGGCTGATTTTATTTATTCTCAGCGGGGTGCCAGCAAATTGTGATACACACTGATACACAAATCCAAAGTCGAGCAAAATCAGCGTGATTGCTGGCGGGGACAAATTCCACTTTGAACACAGCTTCGCTGATCTAATCCCGTTGTTGCGCAATGCCGACGACGGCATGATGAGCATATGGGAAGCGGTAGAATCCGATCATCGATACCTGATCTATTCGCGCCTGCATCGGCTCGAGACGCATCTTCATCGTCGGGAAATCCGCCCTCTTCCTCGTCTGCCGTCACTCACGCGGCTACAACGGCTTCCTCGCCACGG
>DASZCJ010000394.1:0-1910 GCA_035943155.1 Xanthobacteraceae bacterium
AGCTGGAAAATATAAATTCCGAATTCCCGCAAGCTGACGTTGCTTATGTGATCGGCGCCAACGACGTCACCAATCCGGCAGCGGAAGAGGATCCAAAATCGCCGATCTACGGCATGCCGGTGCTGCAGGTCTGGAAGGCCGCCACCGTGATGTTCAACAAGCGCTCGCTGGCCTCCGGCTATGCCGGAATCGATAATCCGTTGTTTTATCGCGACAACACAATGATGCTGCTCGGCGACGCCAAGAAGATGACGGAAGAGATCGTCAAGGCGATCTGAAGCATGATCGCCACTAAAATCTTCCTCTCCTATTCGGCGCTGTAACGAATGACGGAATTTCCGCCACGAGCCAAGTCCCGTCGCTTGGCGTTACGGCTAATCGCCGTGCCGCTCATCGTTATAATCGCCGCTTTGCTCTATCACGGCCTGCGCGACCGTTTTTTCCTGCCGGAATGCGATTCGGAACGCGCCAAGCAAACGCTTGCGGACGTGCTCAAGCAGCTCAAGCTCGAACCGGTGCGGTATGAACCGATCGGGACGGTGTCGAGCAGCAAAACGCAAGTCGTATGCAACGCCACCTTGCCGCTGCCGGACGGCGGCAGCGTCGCGGTCGACTACAGTTTTTATTGGCAGGGCAGCCAGGCCAACATGAAATATTCCGTGGCGCGCCGGTCGGACGGAAATTCCGAGGAGAAAAAACAGTGAAGACCACGTGTCCCGGGCGCTGCACCGCGTCCGGGAAAAGCGCCACATTAGCTCACTTTGTTACGTGCGCTTGAGCTTGCCATAACCTCCCGCGGTTGGCGTCTGGATTATAATCGCTTCGCCGGCGTCAATCACGGTGGCGTCGCAGCCTTGCAACTTTTCCTTCCGGCCGTCCTTGCGCCGCACCCAGTTCTCGCCGACTTGCCCGTCGCCGCCGCCGGCCAAGCCGAACGGCGGGACACGGCGATGGCCGGACAGAATGGTGCATTCCATCTTTTCCAGAAAACGGATGCTGCGGCGGACGCCGTCGCCGGCTTTCCATCGCCCGCGCCCGCCGGAATCTTTACGGATGTGGAAGTCTTCGAGCAGGACCGGATAACGAAATTCCAGAACTTCCGGGTCGGTGAGCCGCGTATTGGTCATATGAGTGTGTACGGCATCGGTGCCGGGAAAGCCGGGACCCGCCGGCGAACCGGAGCAGATCGTTTCGTAATACTGATATTGCGCATTACCGAAATTGAGATTGTTCATCGTACCCTGCGCCGCCGCCATGGCGTCGAGCGCGCCGAACAGGCAATTGGTGACCTCTTGCGAGGTTTCGACATTGCCGGCGACGACCGCAGCAGGAAATTCCGGCGACAGCAACGATTTTTTCGGAATGACGATACGGATCGGACGCAAGCAGCCGGCATTCATCGGGATGTCGTCATCAACCATGACGCGGAATACGTAGAGCACGGCCGCGCGCGTTACCGGCTCGGGCGCATTGAAGTTGCTCGCCTGCTGCGGGCTCGTGCCGGTGAAATCAACGGTGGCTTCGCGGCTCTCTTTATCGACTGCGATCCGCACCCTGATGGTGTTGGCTTGATCGGTTTCGACCGCAAAAGCGCTGTCGTGTAGCCGGTCGATGACGCGGCGCACGCTCTCCGCGGCATTATCCTGCACGTGCCGCATGTAAGCGCGAACGACCGGCAGCCTGAAATAGCGCACCATTTTGCGCAGTTCGCGCACGCCCATCTCGTTAGCCGCGATTTGCGCCTTGATATCGTTGACGTTCTGCAACGGATTGCGCGCCGGAAATTTCCCGGCGGTGAGCAGCGCGTATAGTTCCTTCTCGCGGAAGCGGCCGCGCTCGACCAGCTTGAAATTGTCGATGTAAATTCCTTCTTGTTCGATTGTCGTGGCATTCGGCGACATCGAGCCTGG
>DASZCJ010000395.1:0-1923 GCA_035943155.1 Xanthobacteraceae bacterium
CTATTGTACCATTGTCGAACGGCTCATGCTCGAAGGCGCCGAATGGGCCATTCCAGACCAAGGTCTTGCTGCGCGCGAGAACCGAGATGACATGCTCGATCGTGCGCGGCCCGATATCGAGGATCATGTCGTTCGCTCCGACTTGATCGACCGTGACGACGCGTGAGGGAGCGTGGGCGGCAAGTTGCGCCGCCACCACCGCATCGATCGGAAGCACGATTTCACGGCCGAGTGACTTGGCTCGGTCTATGATCTCGCGCGCCGCGCCCACCAGATCGCTTTCGTACAGCGATTTGCCGACCGACTTACCCTGGGCAACCAAAAACGTATTGGCCATGGCGCCGCCGATAATCAGCGACTCGACCTTGGTGAGCAGATTGCCGAGAAGGTCGAGTTTGGTGGAGACTTTGGCGCCGCCGACAATGGCCGTCACTGGATGTTGCGGCCGTTCGAAGGCGTGCTCAAGGGCATCGAGCTCCGATTTCATGGCGCGGCCCGGATAAGCGGGCAGCTTCGATTCGGTCACGATGCTAGTGGTGCTGGCATGCTCGCGATGCGCCGCCGAAAAGGCATCATTGACGAAAATGTCGCCGAGCGCTGCGAGCTTCTGGGCAAAATCGCGGTCGTTGTTTTCTTCGCCGCGATGGAATCTGGTGTTTTCCAGGCAGAGGATGTCGCCGTTCTTCATCGCGGCAATCGCGCTTTCCGCTTTCGGTCCGACACAGTCTTCGGCAAAGCCGACCGGCCGCTTGACAAGGCGCGCTACTTCCACCGCGACCGGGCGGAGCGAATATTTGGGATCGGGACCTTTTGGCCGGTCGAAATGTGACAGCAGAATGATTATGCCGCCTTTATCCGCGAGCTCGCGGATCGTCGGTACGATCTCCTCGATGCGCGTTGAATCCGCGACTTTGCCATCCTGCATCGGCACGTTGAGGTCGACGCGCACCAGCACGCGTTTACCTTTGACGTCGGCGTCGTCGAGGCTGCGAAAGGATGGCATTGCGAAAAGCTTTAGATCAAAACACCGCTCAACCGAGCTTGCCCATCGCCACCGCCGTGTCGACCATGCGGTTGGAGAAGCCCCACTCATTGTCGTACCACGACATGACGCGGACCAGCGTGCCATCGATGACTTTCGTCTGATCCATGTGAAAGATCGAGGAACGCGGATCGTGATTGAAATCGCTGGAGACGTTCGGCGCCTCGGTATAGCCAAGGATGCCTTTGAGCTGCTGTTCGGCAGCGCGCTTCACCGCGCCGTTGATTTCGTCCTTGGTGGTGGCACGCTTGGCCACGAATTTGAAATCGATCACCGAGACATTCGGCGTCGGCACGCGGATCGAGACGCCGTCGAGCCGGCCGGCAAGTTCGGGCAGAACCAAGCCGACGGCTTTGGCGGCTCCGGTTGAGGTAGGAATGATGTTGAGCGCGGCGGCGCGCGCCCGATACATATCCTTGTGCACCTGATCGAGCGACGGCTGATCGTTGGTATAGGAGTGCACCGTCGTCATGAAGCCTTTGTCGATGCCGACCGCGTCATTGAGAACTTTGACCACCGGGACGAGACAATTCGTCGTGCAGGACGCGTTGGACACGACGGTGTGCGTCTTCGCGAGCTTGTCGTGATTGACGCCGTAAACGACTGTGAGATCGGCGCCGTCGGCCGGCGCCGAAATCAGGACGCGCTTGGCGCCGGCCTTCAGATGCGCCGACGCCTTGTCCTTTGACGTGAAGATTCCGGTGCATTCGAGCACAACGTCGACGCCGAGATCTTTCCAGGGCAATTGCGTCGGATCTTTCACTGCTGTGACTTTGATGGCGCCGTTGCCGCAGCTGATCGTGTCGCCCTTGACGGTCACCTCGCCGGGAAAACGTCCATGGACCGAGTCGTAGCGCAACAGATGCGCATTGGTTTCGACC
>DASZCJ010000396.1:0-5193 GCA_035943155.1 Xanthobacteraceae bacterium
TCGATGATCTCTTCGTCGGAAAAATGTTTCGCGAGTTCGGCATAGACTTCATCTTTGTCGATGGCGTGTTCGCCTTGCTTGAACAGATCAGCGTAACGTAGAGCTGCTTTCTCGCGCGCGCTGAACTGTTGGCTGCCCGCATAATCGAACAAATCGCCGATCACGCTTTCGGTCAGCCCTTCAGCCTTGGCAATGTTGGAGCGAACGGTCGAGCAATAGCCGCATTGGTGCGCGACCGAGATTTTGATGCGGCACATTTCTTTTAGCTTGTGCGGCAGTACGCCGTGATAAAGCAGCTTGTTCCAATATTCGACCCAGGCGATGCCGAGCTTGCTGCGCGTCATCAAACTGACGACGCGCGGATCGGGTGCGCCGGTCCGCCTGGCGGACTCGATCAGTTCATGCGTATAAGGAGTCTTTTCGCTGTCCTCGATGTAGCGCAGCCTCGGCATTGTTTCCTCCTGCTATTTTTCCACGCCCGCGGGTCATGTTTCAATATGACCGCAAGCCGATAGAAGCTCACGCCGCGACGGCTTTTCTCGATGTTACGGCCTTCAAAACGTCGCGAGGGTCGGCGCGATCGCGGTAATCCGGATCGGTATAGGCATAGACGATAACGCCGTCGCGATCGATGACATACGTGGCCGAGACGGGGAGGGCCCATTCGCCCGGCGTTTCATTGCGGGCGGGAATATCTAGGTTAAAGCCCGCATATGCCGTCTTAAGTTCGTCACTGAATTCATAGACCAAACCGAACGCCCGCCCGACTTTCTGCCCTACGTCGCTAAGCACGAAGGCGAGCGCATTTTTTTCCGCAGTCGAAAGCGTATCGTCAGGCTTCTCGGGACTGATCGCGACCAGCGAAGCGCCTGCGGCGGCGATCTCCGGCAGAATTTCCTGATAGGCCTTAAGCTCGAGATTGCAGTATGGGCACCAGCCGCCACGATAAAACGTGACGATCACGGGACCTTTCTTGAGCAGCATTGAAACGTCGATCGTTTCGCCTTTGGCGTTCTTCAGCACGATGGCAGGTGTGCGGTCGCCGATTTTTAACATTGTGTGCGCGATGGCGACCTTGCGCAGCTGATCGATGTGACGCTGCATGATCGCTTGGCGTTCGGGCGGAACGCGCTTGTACCAGCCGGCGCGATAGTCGGCGAGTTGTTCTTTCAACGACATTGTGGGTCTCCTGTTGCGATTGAAAATGTCTGCGGCGCGGTCAAGCCGCCAGGCGGGCGCGATCGTTCGATTGGCCGAAATCGACCGGCGTACCTTTCGGAACGATTCCGGTCGGATTGACCCGCTTGATCGACCAGTAGTTGATGACGTAGTAGCGCGGCTTAACCGTCGCCGCGACGCCGCGAATTTGATAGAGCTCGCGCATATAGTTCAGTAGATTGGGATAATCGGCGATCCGCTGCTTGTTGCATTTGAACAGCGAAAAATAGGCGACGTCGAACCGCACTAATGTGGGGAACAGACGCCAATCGGCTTCGGTAATTTGCCGGCCGACCAGGTAGCGCTGCCGGCCCAGCCGCGCTTCCAGTTCGTCGAGCGTTGCGAACAACGCATCGTAGGCCGCCTCATAGGCCTCCTGCGTGCGGGCGAAGCCGCAGCGATAAACGCCGTTATTGACGGTGGCATAGACCAGCTCGTTGATGCGGTCGATTTCGGCGCGCAACGCCGGTGGATAAAAATCGACGTCGTCGCCGGCAATGCCTTTGAACTCGCTGTTGAGCATCCGGATGATCTCCGACGACTCGTTGTTGATCACGCGTTTGGCTTTGCGGTCCCACAATGTCGGCACTGTCACCTTGCCGGTGTAACGCGGTTCGCTCGCGGTATAGGCTTGGTGCAGATAATGAAAGCCGTTGACCGTGTCCGGCGTGCAGTCCGGGAAGGCGGGATTGTCCTCGAAGGTCCAACCTTGCTCCTTGAGCCCGGGGATCGCGTAGGCGACCGTGATCGCGCCTTCGAGCTTTTTGAGCGCGCGGTAGATCAATGTGCGATGAGCCCATGGACAACCGTGGGCGACATAGAGGTGATAGCGGCCGGCTTCGGCCTTGAAGCCGGACGAGCCGTCGGCGCTAATGCGCTCGCGGAATTGGCTGTCGGCGCGGCGGAATTCACCGCTCCGGCCGACTTCCGCAGGCAGCTCCTCATCGCGCCATGCGCCATCGATCAGAACGCCCATCGCAGTTCCTCCGTCTTCCGTTCTGCCTTCGTTTGTTGCTCCTGCCGCGCATGCGGCCGGAACTGGACATTTTTGTATCGTACGATACATAATGTCAATCTGCCCACTCGATGCCGATTACTGCGTGCAGGCTTGCACAGGAAGGCGAGATGGCGAGGCCGAGAGAATTTGATGAAACGGTCGCACTCGATGCGGCTGTCGCCTGCTTCTGGCAGCGCGGTTACGAAGCGACGTCGGTGCGGGACCTTGCCGACAAAATGGGCATCTCTGCGCCGAGCCTCTACAACGCTTACGGCGATAAGCATGCGTTGTTCGTCCAAGCGCTGGAGCGTTATCTTGATCGCTCGATGCGGGCGAGGATCAGGCGCCTGGAGGACTCGCTGCCGCCAAAACAGGCCGTGCAGCGTTTCATCGAGGAGATCATCGCCCATTCGTTGACTGATCAAGAACGGCGCGGCTGTTTTCTGATCAATTCGGCGCTCGAAGTCGCGCCGCATGATCGGAAGCTGGGCGCTTTAATTGCCGATCGCCTAGCCGAGATCGAGACGTTTTTCTATCGATCGATCAAAACGGCGCAGGCGCAAGGCATAATCCCTCCGGATCGCGGCGCCAAAGATCTTGCACGTCTACTGCTCGGCGTTGTGCTTGGCATCCGGGTTCTCGCCCGCGCGAAGCCCGAACGCGCTCTTCTCGAAGGCATCGCGCGGCCCGCATTGGCGCTGCTTGACTGAGTTCGCGTCGGGCGCCCTGATGCACAACCAATGTCACAGGAAATTGCACGCCAATAAACATCCCTTCGCTGCGATGAAGCGCCCAAGCTTGGATGAATTGACATTATTTAGTGATTGTTACAAAACTTACCGTCAGCAATAAAATAAATTCTTTGGGGGAAACATGGCCGAGGCCGTCAAGTTGAGCGGTGCGCAGATCGCGCCGGATGCCTGGATCGATGGCATCCAAAGCGCGGAATTCAAGACACTCATTGACGCCAAGCAGCGCTCGATCGTGCCCATGATCGTCATCTACGTGGTTGGCTATATTGGGCTATCAGTCCTGGCCGGCTTTGCCCATAATTTTCTCGGCACCAAGGTGGTGGGAGCGGTCAATCTCGGCTTCGTTCTTATTGCCGCCAACTACGTGATGTCGTGGGTCCTCGCCATCGTCTACGCCCGGATATCCGCCAACCGCCACGACCCGCTGGTCAAAGTGGTGATCGATAAAGCGCATGCCGGCGGGAGGGCTCGATGAATCTCATCACCATCGCGATGTTCGCCATCGTCCTGCTCGTAAGTTTCGGCGGCGACGTCATCATGTATCGGATGCGCCAGCCGCCGGCGCTTGCCGCCGCCATCGTTGGCACGATCGTGATTAACCTTGCCTATCTGATTCCGCAAATGGCCGGCGCCGGCGTTCTGATCAAGCTGTTGTTTGGATTTCGCTATGATGTCTCGGTTATGTTGGTCGGCCTCGGCATGATCGTCTACGTCGCTGCCGGCGGCATGCTGGCAACTAGCTGGGTGCAAATCATCAAGGCCGTGCTAATGCTCGGCGCCGGCGCGATCGTTCTATTTCTCGCGCTGGCCGGCGTAGGTTTCGACCCGCTGGTCTTCTTTGCTTCGGCAGAAGCAAAGGCCGGTCCGAATTTCCTGTTGCCGGGCAATCTGCTGAAGAATCCATTCGACGAGGTTTCACTTGGTCTGGGCTACATGCTCGGGCTTGCTGGCCTACCGCATGCGATGACCCGTTTCTATACCGTGCCGGACGCGACAACCGCGCGGCGCTCGGTCATCTGGGTTATGTTTCTGGCCGGCGCCTTCTTTGCCTGCACGACGATCTTCGGCGTTGCGGCGGTCCATTATCTCGGGCCGGAGGCTTTGCGAGTGGGTAATCCCGGCGGTAACCTAACGCTGCCACTCCTGGCGCAATATCTCGGCGGTGGCAAAGACACTCTCGGCGGCCAGCTTATGCTTGGCTTTGTCTCGGCCGTGGCGGTCGCAACCATTCTCGCCGTCGTTGCTGGGTTGACGCTTGCAACGTCGGGCGCGGTCGCCAACGATCTTTACGTCAATCTCTTCAAAAAGGGCAAAGTCGAGGAGCATCAGCAGGTTCTCGTTGCCCGCATTACTTCTGTGCTGGTAGGCGTGATCGCAACGCTGCTCGGTATCTTGGCCGAGGGGGTGAACGTGGCGGTCCTGGTCATCTTGGCGATCTGCATTGCCGCGAGCGCAAATTTTCCAGTGCTGGTGCTATCGCTGTTCTGGCGGCGCTTCAATACCGGGGGCGTCATCGGCGGGATGGCGCTCGGTCTCATCTCTTCGGTGGGCCTGGCGCTGATCGGGCCGGGCTATCTCGGAGCAAAGGCAATTTGGCCATTGGTCAACCCGACAGTGGTTGCGCTGCCGCTCGGCATCCTCGGCGCGGTGGTCGGTAGCCTGCTTGCCGGACGCGATCCTGAGCATGAAAAGCGCTTTGGTGAAGTGACATTCCGAATCCAGACCGGGCTGAGATCAAACCGTCCGTAAACGCGGCAACGAATTGACCAAAAATGGTAGCGACCAACGCGAAATCGATTGTCCGCTGCGCGTCTAGTTAGCGCTCACGGCATCAAGCTGGCCGACAAGGAGAACTGCGATTATGCCGATCAAGGGCCTGATCTTCGACGCTTATGGAACGCTCTACGACGTCCACTCGGTGCAGGCCAAGACCGAGGAGCTTTGTCCGGGTAAGGGCGATCTGATAACGCAGATCTGGCGGCTCAAGCAGCTTGAATATACCTGGCTGCAAACATCGCTCCAGGACTACCGCGATTTCGCCTTTCTCACACAGGCCTCGCTCGAATTTGCGCTGCAAGCCGCCGGCATCGAGCCGAGCGAGCGCATCACCAAGGCGTTGTTCGAGAAATATCTCGACCTCGATCCCTATCCGGAAGCCAAAGAAGCGCTCGGTGCGTTGAAGCGCCGCGGCGGCTTAAAGCTTGCCATCCTGTCAAACGGCAGCAC
>DASZCJ010000397.1:0-9382 GCA_035943155.1 Xanthobacteraceae bacterium
GGTCAGCATGTAGCCCGGATAAGCGCAGCGCAATCCGGGGAACGACGGTGGAGCCTCAATGCCGTTCCCGGATTTCACTTCGTTCATCCGGGCTACCCGCTACTCGCTTCAGTCAGTCCTTCTCGTCCTCCAGCTCGCCGATGTGGTGCTGCGCGTAGAGCTCAAGACCCAGCTTGGCGACGAGATCCAGCTGCGTTTCGAGGAAATCGATGTGTTCTTCCTCGTCATGCATGAGCTTTTCGAACAGATCGCGCGACACATAATCGCGAACCGAATGGCAATGCGTGGCGGCTTCCTCATAGAGCGTGCGCGCTGAAATCTCCGCGGCGAGATCGCAGTCGAGCACTTCCTTCACGTTCTGGCCGATATGCAGCGGATCGAGCACCTGCATGTTAGGAAAACCGTCAAGAAAGATGATGCGTTCGACGAGCTTATCGGCGTGCTCCATCTCCTCGATGGATTCCTTGCGCCATTGTTTGGCGAGCGATTTATAGCCCCAATTGTCGAGCAGGCGATAATGCAGCCAATATTGATTGACCGCGGTCAACTCGTGCCGCAGCGCCTTGTTGAGAAAATCGACGACACCCGGCTCGCCTCGCATCATTAGCTCCTGGCATTGGCGCTTATTGGTATGGCCATTTTTGCACGTTCGACCTCTAAAACTTTTCGATTATAGCCGGTGTGCCGCGCGCTGAAAGCGGCTGCAGCGCTTATCAGATGACGATTATCGAATCAGTCACGAACCAGCACGCGATGTCCTGCAACATTCCGGCGCGGCAGCAGTGAGCGCCTCGTCCATGATGCGGCGAATGGTGCGCGCGCAACGCCCGCATTGAGCGCTACAGCCAAGGCAATGGTAAACCTGTCCCGTCGTTCGCGGAATGTCTCGGCCGGTCGCCAGCGTCGCGCGCACATCGTGGTCGGTAAACACGTTGCAAGAACAGACAATCATGGTCGCGAGGGGTCCGCGAAAAATTGGTTCGATTTGAAACTTTCAATAATCCAGGCCGCCGGCACTTGCAAAGAGAAAATCCTTTTTTATAGGCGTTCTAAGTTTGTCGTGGCCTGGATCGAGCAAAGCTCGATCCAGGAGAGTCATTCTCCCGGATATCGCCTTCGCGATATCCGGGCTACGACGACTGCCGCGCCGTCATGGTCGGGATGGCCGGAACAAGTCCGGCCATGACCGGGCGCAATCAACCCGGCATTCACGCTGCTGCGGCTGTGTCCTCGGAGGAATCTTCACGTCGCCGGCGCGGCCGCAGTCGGCAAAGTCGCGTCGGTATGCGACACAAATCGTCAAGCAGGCCGGCAAACCGCTGGCCTCGCGCTAGCGCCCGGTCGAGCGCTGCCATTGTGCGGGCGAAACCCGGATCTTCATCGCCAATCCAGGTCCGCAGCACGCCGCCGAACAGCGCGGCAAGACCTTGGGCGCGTATCATGCCGCGCGGGCCCGAGGCGCTAATGCCGGCGGCCGTCAGCATCCATTGCTGCGAGCGTACCGCAAGGCCATTAAGCGCCAGCGCCAGCGGCGGATTGCGCCTGGCCGAGCGCATTAGCGATCGCACCGCTTCACGGTGCGGACTGAGGATTTCAAGCCGCCGCATTAACACGTCGAACAGGCGCTCGCGCGGCGGCTCGTCCGCGACGTCGCCGAAATCCTCGCTCAACACGGCGCGGTCGAGCGATTTAATGTAAGCCGCGAGAATTGCCAAAGTGGACGGAAATTCGCTGCGCAGCTGCGCCAGCCGCACGCCAGCGGCTTCGGCGAGTTCGGCAAAACCAATTTGCTCGATGGACTTTGCGGCGAGCAGGTCCAGAAACGCCGCAACGATCTTGTCGCGATCGCTCGCCGGCGCGGCGGCGGCGGAGCGGCTAGCCGATCGAGCCGAGTTTTTGCGAGCGGACTTGCGAGCCGACCTGCGAGCCATGACGACACTCCTACTTTGCCTACTTTGCATCCGGATGAATAATAACGACGCAAGGAAAGCCTGCGAAGTCGGGCAAGCTTCCGGGGCGTTCGCACTATAGCTGGAAATGTATGCGCGGGCCGGGTCGTTCCAAGAGGTGCGAAATCGGCAGATGCGAAATCGCCGCTCCCGATCAAGGCGCGAAGTCGGGAGTCAGCCGGCCAATTCGCGCGAGCGCGCCGTTGCGGCGGCTATTGCTTCGGTCATGAGCCGCATCAGCCCGTTTGGACGCATCAAGACGGCCAGCGCAGCGGCGGTCGTGCCGCTGGGCGAGGTCACATTTTCGCGCAAAGTCGCGGCCTTCTCCCCGGATCGGTGCAACAGCTCACCGGAGCCGGCAACCGTCTCGCGCGCGAGCTTTTCCGCCAATTCCGGCGGCAGGCCGGCTGCCGCGCCAGCCTGCGCTAGCGCTTCGGCAAGGAGGAAGATATAGGCCGGACCGGAGCCCGACACCGCGGTCACCGCATCCATCAACGCCTCGTCGTCCACCCATTCCACCGCGCCAGTCGCGCCGAGCAGCCGATGCGCAAGGACGCGCTGCGCCGCGCTGGTCTTCAATGGTACCGCGACTGTGATGCCGCGTCCGATCGCGGCAGGCGTGTTCGGCATCGTGCGCACCATCGCCGCGGCATGCGGCAATGCCGAGGAAAGAAACCGCAATGTGCGTCCGGCCATGATCGAGATGAGCAATACGGAAGACGAAAGATTCGGCGCCAGCGCCGTAAGCGCCTCGAGCGCCGTTTGCGGTTTCACGGCAATGACGACGACGTTCGCGCCACGCAGCGTTTCGCCATTCGGATTGAGCTTAACGCCCCGATTTGCCAGCGCCGCGATCTGCGGCTGCGGCTGCGGCTCAACGACCGCGAGCTTGCGCGGATCGAGCCCAAGCCGCAGCCAGCCTTCGATCAGCGCGCCGCCCATGTTGCCGGCGCCGACCAGAACGAGCAGGCCGGAGAAATCGCGCAGGTCTGAACGCAGGTCTGAACTTGAGTCCGCAGGGTTTCGACCTGGGCCGGCGGTGGTCACGCCTGGCCCGTGGTTTCAAACATTGCGGAATCCATTGCCTCCCGTGCCGATTTGCCCGCCCAGATGACGAACTGGAAAGCCGGGAAATAGCGCTCGGAGGTGTCGAGCGCGGTTGCAAGGACCGATTCGCATTGCCGCCCGGATGCCGCGACGCCGCCCGTCAGCACCAAAGCATGGCGGAACATGATGACGCCGTTCTGAGTCCACACGTCGAAGTGTCCGATCCACAGTTGCTCGTTGACCAGTGCGATCAGTTTTTGCACCTCCGCCAACCGCGGCTCCGGCACCTTCATGTCAAAAGCACAAGCAAGGTGCAGCGTTTCGATGTCGTTCATCCACGTGAACGACACCTGATAATTGGTCCATCGGCCGGTGACGACGAGACCGATCTCGTCTTCGCCGGCGCGTTCGAATGGCCAGTTATTGCCGGCAGCCATGTGCTCGACAACGTCGAGGGGGCTGTCATGATGATCGCGCGCAGACTCGATGAGTGCCATGCCGTCTCGACTCTTGTCCCCTGAGGGTGGAACACACGCCACAAGCACCGTTCTTAATACCGGCTGCAATTTGACGCAGGAGCGACTTTTGCGTGCCTGTTGACGAAAGCCGCGAATCAGCCCGTCCACCGACTATAATCGGCCTGATTCTATCCAACAAAGGCCGCGCAACACCCTGTACGCGCATCACTACCGGCACTCATGAAGTGATTTGCCCGGTCGGCACAATCGGCAAAAGATTGCCGTCCACAGCTCGGACTGCGACAAGTTGACTCGGGTTGCCCGCGTGCGCTCGCCCGACAGGGGTGGATCGGTGGGGATCGGGCTCAGTCGAACAGGCTGGACACGGACTCTTCCGCGGCCGTTCGGTTGATTGCTTCGCCGATCAGGGTGGCAACCGGCAAGACGCGGATGTTCTTCGCCTCGGTGACGGCTTTGCTCGGCTGTATCGAGTCGGTGATGACCAATTCCTTCAATCTGGATTTGCTGATGCGCTCAATTGCGCCGCCCGATAACACCCCGTGTGTGATGTAGGCGTAAACCTCTTTGGCGCCCTTATCGAGCAGCGCGTCGGCGGCGTTTACCAGCGTGCCACCGGAATCGACGATGTCGTCGACCAGCACGCAGATGCCGCCATCGACCTCGCCGATCACGTTGGCCACTTCGGATTCGCCCGGACGTTCTCGCCGCTTATCGACAATGGCGAGCGGCGCATTGATGCGCTTGGCCAAACCGCGCGCCCGCACCACGCCGCCGACGTCGGGCGACACCACAATGAGCTTACTAAGATCGAAACGCTGACGGATGTCGCGCGTGATTTCCGGCGCCGCAAACAGATTGTCGGTGGGAATATCGAAGAAGCCTTGGATTTGCCCGGCATGCAGATCGAGCGTCAGCACGCGGTCGGCGCCGGCATGGGTGATGAGATTGGCGACGAGCTTCGCCGAGATCGGCGTGCGCGGTCCCGGTTTGCGATCTTGCCGGGCGTATCCGTAATACGGGATGACTGCCGTGATCCGCCGGGCCGACGCGCGCCGCAGCGCGTCGATGATGATCAACAATTCCATCAGGTGATCGTTGGCGGGAAACGAGGTGGATTGAATGACGAACACGTCTGCCCCGCGCACGTTCTCCTGGATTTCCACGAAGATTTCCATGTCGGCGAAGCGCCGTACGACGGCTTTGGTCAGCGGCGTGCCGATATATTTGCCGATGGCTTGCGCGAGCGCAGGATTTGAGTTGCCGGCGACGAGCTTGATCGCTCCGTTTTTGCCCGTCATCCCCGCTCTCCGGCGCCACTTTCTGGCGCGTGATCCGCGGAGCATGATCCCGAAAAGCTCAAGCGGTGCGTCGTCTCGCGGCGGCCACCGATTGCGGAAAGATCATGCCCGAACAAATGCATAGCCCTGATACAAGCCGCGTCCGGGGCTGGCAATATGAATCAAAACCTTTCCCCTGCCGGTTTTTTGCTTTGAGCAATAAGAGGTTAACGCAGGTTGGCCGGGAGCGGCCGCTGCAATGCCTGCTGCTGGGTCAAGCCGCCATGCGCAACTCGTCGGCCAATGCGATTGCATTGATATGCCGGCCGTAGTCGGCCTCGCCGTGGTGGGTGGTGCGGCGGTAACTGAAAAATCGTCCGGGATCGGCATAGGTACACAAAGCGAGATCCTCGACTTGAACGACCCCGGCCCGCTTGAGCCGGGCAGCGATATAGCCGGCGAGATCGAACAGCGCGTGCCCGGCACGGCTTGTCGGTGCGAAGAATCGGCTGCTGGCGGGGTCTTCGGCATGAAAGCGGGCAAAAAGCTCGGCCCCAACCTCATAGCTCGATTGCCGGATCATGGGACCGATCGCGGCCCGAATCTGGTCGCGTGCGGCGCCGAGCCGTTCCATTGCCGCTACCGTCGCCTCGACGACGCCGGTCAGAGCGCCGCGCCAGCCGGCATGGGCGGCGCCGATCACGCCCGCGCGCGGGTCGGCAAGCAAGATGGGGCCACAATCCGCTGTGGTCACGCCGATGGCGAGCGAGCGCATACGCGTGACGATCGCATCGGCGTTGGGACGGTTATCGGTCGTCCACGGCGCCTCGGCGACGACGACATTAGGCGAATGCGTTTGATATGCGGTGAGCAGCCGCGGCGGTTCTACTCCCAACGCGGTTGCCATACGCGCACGATTTTCCGTGACATTGCCGGGGCTGTCGCGCGATCCGATGCCGCCGTTGAGGCTCTCATAGAGGCCGCCTGAAACGCCGCCGGCGCGCGTAAAAAAAGCGTGCCGGATTCCGGTCAGCATCAGTGAGGTAGCGACGGTCTTCATCGATTTGTTTCAAAACCGGGCAGCGGACCGAGTTTCGGCGCTGCAATTGCGATCGCTTTGAACAATTCGCCCATACCCAGCGCGCCGCCCGCCATTAAGCGTGCGAGCGCCATTTCGATCTCCGCCGCTTTCCCCGGTGGCGCGCCGGCTTTCAGCGCGGCGGCACGTTGTTCGATGCCGAGCCGAAGAAACAAATCGCGTTGCCGTATCGGCCCGTGGATGCGAGCGCCCATCGTCTCGGCGCATTGCGCCAGCGCCTCGAAATCGACGTGTGCCGTCAAATCGGCGGCGCCCGGCGCGCGCAGCGGGTCCGTGAAAGAATGCCGTGCCACCGCTTGGAGCGTATCGCCCATACCGGAATGGGCGTGACCATAGTCGATGATCAAGGCGGCACCTTCCTCGCGCGTTCGCCGGCCGAGCTCGAGCGCGATATTATCGGCGCGCCACTCATAGATCGAGCCGAGCGGGGCTTGGCGCAATGCGCGCGGCATCGACGCCTCAAAAAACGGCAATGGGTCGGGCGCCGTGTCGAACATGAGATTGCCTTCGGCGGTGTCAGTTACCACGCGCTCGTGCCAGCCGTCGGCTGTTTTCACGGCCTGATGAACCGGGAGCGCATCGATAAATTCATTGGCAACAATGATGCTCGGGCCGCCGGGAACGTCCTCGAGCCTGTCGTGCCACAGGATCGGCGCGCCGGTCGGCTCAAGTCTTCGCTCCTGAATTTCACGCAATGCCGGGCTGATTTCGACCAGGTGCAGCACGAGCGCGTCGCGAAATCCGCCTACCACTTTCGTTGCCCGCAGCGCGTCGTTCAACAAGGTGCCGCGTCCCGGACCAAGCTCAATGAGGCGTAGATTTTCTGGCGCACCCATTTGCCGCCACACCGCCGCAACCCAAAGTCCGATCAGCTCGCCGAACATTTGGCTGATCTCCGGCGAGGTGACGAAATCGCCGCCGGCACCGAGCGGATCGCGATTGACGTAATAACCGTATTTCGGATGCGTGAGGCAAAGCCGCATATAGGTGGCGACCGGCATCGGACCGCTGGCCGCAATGAGACGGCGAATTTCGTCGATGAGCGGCGCAACCGCCTCAGCCATTTTTTGGCTTTGGCGCATGCCGGAATGCGATGGCGAGCACGGCGATGCCGGCCAGCAGCAGCGGGATGCAGAGCAGCATGCCCATCGTGAGCCCGCCCCATAAGAAACCGAGCTGCAGGTCCGGCTCGCGAAAAAATTCACAGGTGATCCGCGCCACGCCATAGCCGATCGCGAAGACGCCGGTGACAACGCCGGGTCGCTTGAGCGCGCCGGAGCGGACGAGCAAGGCGAGCACAATGAATAATGCGACGCCCTCAAGGCTTGCTTCATAAAGCTGGCTGGGATGGCGCGCGACAGGGCCGCCATGCGGGAAGACCATGGCCCAGGGCACGTCGGTGGCGCGGCCCCACAATTCCCCGTTGATGAAATTGGCAAGGCGGCCAAGTAACAATCCGATTGGCGCCACTGCCGCCGTCACGTCGCCAAGCGACAAAACCGGAATGTGCCGTCGCAACGCAAACAGTACGATGGCGAGGGTGCAGCCGAGAACGCCGCCGTGAAACGACATCCCGCCATTCCAAAGCTGCAGAATCTCGATCGGATTGGCGGCAAAATGCGCGAAGTTATAGAACAGCACATAACCAATGCGGCCGCCGAGAATGATGCCGAGCGTGATCCAAATGACAAAATCGTCGAAATCGGTCACTGTGAACGGCGCCCGACCGCCCCACAGTCGCTCGGACGAAATGATGGCGCGCGCGTAAAGCCAGCCGGCGGTAATCCCGACGATATAGGCGAGCGCGTACCAGCGCACCGCAAACGGACCGATGGAAATCAGGACCGGATTGATCGCCGGAAACGGAATAATGGGTAAAAGGAGCATCCAGGGAAATCCTAAGCTGCAAGGCGCCGCTTCATAGCGGTTGTCCGTGCGGTTAATTTGCGGCCAAGCCGTTGGCGTGGCTCTTGCGGGCCCCTTGCCCCATCGCCATTGTCTCTAGTGTCCGATTTCCGAAGTTGGCACGCCTTGTCGGCACGCTCGCACGCGAATTTCGGAATCAAGGGGACACTAGCATTTGGCCGCGGGATTTCTAAGGTTGCGGAGGCGAACATGGTGCAAACAACGAATCGATTTTTCGACGAGGTAGCCCGGCTAATGAACGATGCCGCCGGTGTTGCGCAAGGCGTGCGCCGCGAATTCGAGACGCTGTTCCGCAACCAGACCGAGCGATTTTTGCGCGATCTGGATATCGTCAAGCGCGAAGAATTCGAAGCCGTCAAAGACATGGCACGGCTCGCGCGTGAAGAAAATGAAGCGCTCAAGGTACGTATCGCGGCGCTTGAAACGAAGCTTGGCAATCCTGCGCCAGCCAGTCGCCCGGTCGAGCAACCGGCCCCCCAACCGTCCGCTGGGCCAAGGCCGGGCATCGATATACCGCCGGCTTAGCGCGGGCACCCGGCATTCGTCATGAGCGTCCATGAGCATCCAGTCGGCGCCGGACCCTGCCCGTATTTCTTGTTTTTCCGGTTTTGCGCCGCTATAAGCGCGGCCACCGCGGCTTCACCGGCACCCCTGGAGCTGACGCGGAATTTCCCTTTTATTACAGGGCTTAAGACGAGGATACACATGGCGACCGTCAATCTGATCAAGGCGGCGGCGCGTTCGCGGGCACGCAAGGGGGCCGCCCGAGCCGAACGTCGCACCGGCCGCGTACCTGGAATCATCTATGGCGACAGCAAGCCGCCGCTGCCGATTTCGCTCGATTTCGCCGATTTGCGGCATCGCATCTATGCCGGCCACTTCCTCACGACCATCCATGATGTCGAAGTGGACGGTGTGAAGCACCGCGTCATCCCCCGCGACTTCCAGCTCGATCCGGTGCGCGACATGCCGCTGCATGTCGATTTCATGCGCTTAGGCGAGGGCGTCACCATCCGCGTGAACATTCCCATCCACGTGTGCAATGCCGACCAATCGCCCGGCGTCAAACGCGGCGGCACCGTCAGCATCGTCACGCACACCGTCGAAGTGCGTTGTCGCGCCGATGCGATTCCGAGCGGCATCGAGGTCGACATCAGCGAGCTCGATATCAATTATTCCAAGCACCTGAGCGACATCACGCTGCCTGCTGGCGTGCGCGTGGTCACCGCGCGCGACATTACGCTCGTGACCGTGGTGCCGCCGTCCGGTTACGCCGAAGAAATGAAGGCGGCAGCTGAAGCCGCCGCTGCGGCGGCGGCTGCAGCCGCGGCGGCTGCAGCGGCCGGGACGCCGCCAGAAGGCGCGGCGCCTGGCGCCGCTCCGGGTACAGCACCTGGCGCCGCACCGGGTGCAGCGCCGCCGGCAGCGCCGGCGGCCGCTCCGGCCGAGAAGAAGTGAGGTAGAGCCCGCACGGGATCCATGGCGATGCTGCTCCTGGTCGGGCTCGGGAATCCGGGAGCGCGCTACGTCGGCAACCGGCACAATATCGGCTTCCTCGCCGTCCAAGAGATTGCCAAGCGCCACGGCATCGGGCCGTGGGGCCGG
>DASZCJ010000398.1:0-1876 GCA_035943155.1 Xanthobacteraceae bacterium
GAGCCGCGATCAGCGCTTTTACCTTCGCGTAGAGCCGGTTGGCCGTGCCGAAGAACAGATAGCCTTGCAAAGCCATGCCTTGAAGCTCTTTGCCGTACACGGCCAGGATTGATAGCTCAGCAGGGCTACGATCGAGTGAGCTGTGAAATTCCGAGCCATCGAAGCTGAACTTAACGGCATCCACGCGGCTCGCGCTCAGCGCGAACATGGTGCAGCAAATGACGCCGCCAATTATAACTCCGGCGATGAAGCCCCATCCAATGATTATCAGCGCAATGGCGACGAGCGAGAGGTAGTCGAGCGGCTCTAGTCGCCTCGCTGATTTGATCAGCCATCGATAAGACAGCTGCCCGCCGGCAAAGAACAGAAGCCCGCCGAGCGCATATTTCGGCACATAGCCGAGAAACCCCGGATCGAGAACGAGCATGCCCGCCGATATCCCCGCGACGGTCAGCCCGGTCAGCCGGCCGGTAGCGCCGGCGGCATATGCAAGGGTGGTTCGGCTAAGCGACAAGCTGCTGACATATCCGCCCAACGCGGAACTTAACAGGCTCGCAACACCCAGCGCCTGGAGTTCGCGGTCAATGTTGGCTTCGCGCCGGGTCGCGATCTCGACGCCGGTGGTATTCAGCAGGAGGCTGATGGTGGTGACGAAGATCACCGCCACCAGATCGCCGGCGAGCCACGGCAGCGCCGTCCAGGGAAAGGTGTGCAGCTCCGCGGGTTGCCAGGGCGACACGACAGATGTTGTTCCCTGCGGCCGGAACATCCAGCCGCCCGCTTGGGCCTCAGCTAGCGACGAGCCGACAATTGGAAGCGTGACATGGATTGCTAGTATGGCCGCCACCAGGATGCTTGGCATGACGAAGGCGTTGGTCCAACGGGATAAGAATACCTGCAAGGTGACGGCGATCGCTAAACCGGCGCCAAGCTTAGAGATCATGAGCGCGCTACTGAACTCGCTGAGAGTGGTGAGCGTCAGGCGCTGGTCCGCGATCACCTGGATGGCGCCCAAAATCATTAGCCAGCCGGTGGCGCCGAGGAAGCCGCCGATGACTGGGTAGGGAATAAATCGAATAGCGCGCCCCGTCCTGGACAAACCAAGAAAGCAGAGCACAATGCCAGTGGCTGCAGTAACCAGCGCGATCACGATCAAGACCGGCGGCAGTAAATTGGTATTTCCTTCGGCCACAAGTTGCGCGGTCATGGCCGCGGCAAGCGTAGCAGTCACAGCGGAAGTGGATGTATCGGGGCCAGCGATTGCGAACGGAAGCGAACTGCGCAACGCGATGACCACTGCCGCAATGGCGGCCGACAAGAAGGTTGCAGAGATGCCGTAGGATAGCCAGGGCTTCAGCGGACCAGAAAAAATGAGCGCTGCGTAGCTTAGGCAATACGCCACCGAAAGAATGCTACAGATTGTACCCGCCAACAGGTCCCGAAGACCTGCGCGCAAACTCGGTCCCTTCAGGGCGCGGCTTGGTCGAATGGCGACCGGCACTTCGCTCACCACAAAAAATAGATGACGCCGTCGCAGTTGGCTGAAGTCAAGCCGTAAAGATAATCACAGAGTTCGAAGTTGCGGTATTGCCGCCGTCCGACTTGGTTAACTTCGCGAGCATCGTTGTTCACCAACTTGCAGCCGTCTTTTACCTCTGTCCTCTCTCTCACTCTCTCTTTAGTCCCATGTGTCACGTTTGGTGTGTGACGTAGGTAACAGCCCTAATCACCCTGCCGGAGTGGCCTCGGCGGGGGAAGCTCATGGAGCGGCGACAATTCATTAGAGGTCTTTGTAGCGCCGTCGTCGCGTGGCCGCTTGCCGCCTACGCGCAGCAGGTTAGCTATCCACGGCGTATCGGGATCCTTGGCGCGGATG
>DASZCJ010000399.1:0-4222 GCA_035943155.1 Xanthobacteraceae bacterium
TCACTGCGGCGCGCGCCAAAAATACGCCCGGGCTGCGCTCGGCCTATGACAAGATCCGCATCCGCCGCTCCATCGAATATCCGGTGACCGGCGTTGCGGTGGCGTTGCGGCGCGACGGCAATACGCTCGCCGATCTGCGCGTCGCCTTCACCGGCACCAATCCGCGCCCGGTGCGGCTCGCCGGCGCCGCGCGGCTATGCGGCGGTCCGCTCGACGCGCGAGTATTTGACGGCCTCGATGCGCTGGTGCGCGATCAGATCATGGCAATGAAGACGACGTTTACGCCGGGCCACTATCGCCGCCGCGTCGCCGGCGTGTTGGCGCGGCGGCTGGTGCAGCGATTGTTTGCGGCTGTTGCGTCATCCTAAGGTGCGAGCGAAGCGAGCCTCGAAGGATGCGGCCGAGGCGCAGAGGCCGTCGCCCTAACGAAATCGAGTTTACTCAATTTCGCATATTAAGTGCACCTCAGGGTGACGGATTACCCTCCAGCTCCCGCAGTTTGAATCTTTGAATCTTGCCGGTCGCGGTGCGCGGCAGGTCGGGCCGGATATCGATCCAGCGCGGATATTTCCACGGCCCGGCGCATTCTTTGACATGCACGCGCAGTTTTTCGAGCAGGCGTTCGTCGGCGGCAAATCCGTTGCGCAGCACGATGAAGGCTTTCGGCTTGATCAAGCCATCGGCGTCCTGCTTGCCGATCACGGCAGCCTCGAGCACGGCTTCATGCGAGGCGAGCGCCGCTTCGACTTCGAACGGCGACACCCACATGCCGCTGACTTTGAACATGTCATCGGTGCGGCCGCAGTAATGGTAATAGCCGTCGCGGTCGCGAAAATATTTATCGCCGGTGAAAATCCATTCGCCGGCAAAGGTGCGCCGGCTCTTGGCGCGCTGATTCCAATAACCTTCGCCAGCGGTGGCGCCGCGCACGACGAGTTCGCCGATTTCGCCATCGGCTAATTCGCGCCCGCCTTCGTCGAGGATTTTCAGCTCATAGCCCGGCACCGGCTTGCCGGTGGTGCCGTAGCGCACATCTTCCGCGCGATTGGACAGAAAGGTCTGGAACATTTCGGTCGAGCCGATGCCGTCGAGCACGTCGACGCCGCATGCGTCGCGCCAGCGCTCGCCGAGCGCACGCGGCAGCGGCTCGCCGGCGGAGATGCACAGCCGCAGCCGGTCGGAGCCGGCGCCGCGTTGCATGTCTCTATGAGCGAGTAGCGAAGCGTAGAGCGTCGGCACGCCGTAGAAGATCGTCGGCCGGTGCCGGCGCATTAGTTCGAACACCACCTCCGGGGTCGGCCGCTGCGGCAGCAAAACACTCGTGGCGCCGACCGACAGCGGAAACGCCATGGCATTGCCCAGGCCGTAGGAAAAAAACAGCTTGGCCGCCGAGAACACGACGTCATCCTCGCGGATGCCGACGACGTGGCGGCCCATCAGCCGCGCCGCCGCAAGCGGCGTGGTTTGGACATGCTTGACGCCCTTCGGCTCGCCGGTCGAGCCGGACGTGTAGAGCCAGAACGCTACTTCGTCAGACAGCGTCGGCGCAGTGAAAATGTCGGCGCGGCCGCGCGCCGCTAGATCGGAAAAATCGTGGACCTCGCGGTTTTTCTTACCTTGCGCGTCTTTGCCGTGCGCGTCCTTGCCGTGCCCGCCGGCAAATAGCGCGCGGTCGGCCTCGCTGCCGTCGACAACAATGATGGTGCGCAGCCGCGGCAAGCGATCGAGAACCGGCGAAAGCGTCTTCAGGAGCGAAGCCGAAGCGACGATCGCCGCGGCGCGGCTGTCGCCAAGGATGTAGCCGTATTGCTCGGCGGTCAGAAGCGTGTTGAGCGGCAGCGCCACGATGCCGGCGCGCACGCCGCCCCAAAAGGCCACTGGAAAATCGACCGTGTCATAAAGGAGAAGCGCCAGCCGCTCCTCCGGGTGCAGGCCGATATCAAGAAGCGCGGAAGCAAACCGGCAGCTGCGCGCTTGCAGCTCGCCATAGGTCAAGGCGCGCTCGCCATCGATGAAGGCGGTTTTGCCGGCAAGCCCGCGGGCGACCGGCGCGTCGACGAGATCCGTGACGGCGTTATACGGCCGCCGCTGCAGCAGATCTTCCAGCATGGACGCTCCCCGTTCGACGCATGCCGCGAGCAGCGTACGGTTCCCCGAACTGCGCCGTATTTTTTGCGGCTGGCCAAAGCCTAACGGCGGGTGCCGCGGGACGCAACGCCGCGTTCCCTGCTAGTCGCCCCGAGTCTTGCTTAGCAGTCTTGCTTAGCAGTCTTGCCTACCAGTCTTCCTTGCCAGCCGGCCGGTTTTGGAGGAAATTTGCAGCAAAGAACGACAACGGAGGATACGCCGATGGATATCATTCCTCTGCGTCCTGGCTTCGGCGCCGAATTGCGCGGCGTGACGCTTGCCGACGTGGCCGCGCACGATGCCGCTTACCAAGCGGTGCGCGCGGCCTTCGAAGACTATTCGGTCCTGGTGTTCCGCGACCAAGACGTCAGCAATGAGAGCCAGCTTGCCTTCTCACGCCGGTTCGGGCCGCCGGAAACCACCAAGGTCGGCTCGCTCGGCACCGGAACGCATTTCGTCATTCTCACGACGATCGGTCCGGACGGCAAAGTCGTGCCGCCGGATCACCGCTATGCCATGCGCAACAAGGCCAATCAGCTTTGGCACACGGACAGTTCGTTCAAAAGCGTGCCGGCGCTCGCTTCCATCCTGTCCGGGCGTACCATTCCGCAAAACGGCGGCGAAACCGAGTTCGTCTCGACGCGGCTTGCTTTCGAGCGGCTCGATCCGGCAACACGCGAGAAATTGGAAAATTCCTTCGCCTGGCATCATTACGGGCATTCGCGCCGCAAGATCATGGAGGGTCTAGCCACCACCGAAGAGCTGTCGGCGCTGCCGCCGCAATGCTGGCGCATGGTCTGGAAAAATCCGGTCAATGGCCGCGGCGCGCTTTATCTCGCTTCGCATGCTTATGCAGTCGAAGGGATGGACCCGATCGCGGGCGAGAAATTGATCGAGGAGCTCACGGCGGCGGCTACTGCGCCCGGCACGAGCTACGTCCATGCGTGGCGCACCGGCGACGTGGTGATGTGGGACAATCGCGCCACCATGCATCGCGGCCGGCCCTGGCCGGCGCACGAGGCGCGCTACATGGTGCGCACCACGATCTCGGCGACTTCAGTGGATGGCGTCGAATCGATGCGCCCGCCGCCACGGCTCGCTGCGGAGTAGCTCCGCTATTCCGCCGCGACCGCCGCGTGCGGCTGCCGCGCCTGCCGTTCCATCTCGTGGCGGATGCGCACGGCTTCCTGGGTGGCGTCGAGCGCAACATCGGCGCCCGTCAGAATCTCGCCGGCGGCAACGTCGCGCTCAAGCTTGACGTGGTGCGCCAGTCCGATCGGCAAAGCGCCGCGCTCGACGCTGCGCGCCGCCGGAATGAGCTTGGCATAAACGGTATAGCCGCCTTCGCCGTCGAGCATTTCGCCAGCCTTTAGGCTGCGCTTGGCAACCGCCACGGCATCGCCGCGCCAGGCGCGGCAACTCCCGGTCGGCTCGCCACGGAGCGCCGCATTGAGAACCGAAATCGACAATTCAAGCCCGATCAGGTGATAGGGCTTGTACATGGCCGCATAGCGCCCGCTGGGATCGGTCGGCAGGCCATATTGCTTGAAACAGGCCGCGGCATAGTCGTTTGCCGTCTTGAGCACGACATAGACGCCCCAGCGCAGGTCGCGGGCGACAGCACTGCCGTCACGCTCGAGCGACGAAACCACCTCCACCATGCCGTCGCGCTCCAACACGCCGCCTGAAGCTTTGGGCCGCAACACGCTGGCGAGCGCGTCGGCGCCGCACGGCGGAAACAGCAGGCCATCGTGCGGCACATCGAGCTCGCAGGCGTTCGCCACGGCAGCCATTTCGATTGCCGACTTGGTGCCGTCGAGAAACGAATTGAACATCTGCGAGTTCATGCCGGCCTTGCGCGCCTCTTCGGCGGTCAGTCCGTAATGCTGCCATACGCCGTCCGGCGTGGCCGCGTGATAGGCGGGCAGATATTTCGTGCCTTTGCCGGCGGCGGCGACGGTAAAACCAGCCGAACGCGCCCAATCGACCATCTCGGCAATCAAAGCCGGCTGATCGCCATAAGCGAGCGAGTAGATCACGCCGGCGGCGCGCGCCTTGGCGGCAAGCCACGGTCCGGCGAGCGCGTCGGCCTCGA
>DASZCJ010000400.1:0-6677 GCA_035943155.1 Xanthobacteraceae bacterium
TTGCTAGGGCGTTGTCACAGAGATGCACGACATGTTCCCGACTATTCTTTGTGCGCTCGGGCGAGATCGTAACGGTGCGGGCATCCGTGTCGATCTCGGGCCATTTGAGGCTACCGATTTCTTCTCGGCGACATCCGGTGAGCATCAGCAGTTGGACAATGCGCCCGTAATCGTTTTCCGGTGCGGCGAGCCAGACCTTGGCCAGTTCGGCGTCGGAGAGCGAGCGTTCGCGCGGGCCGCCCTCTTCTTGTTTGTTGGTGCCGACGACGGGATTGTGGTCACACAACCCTTCGCCTATTGCCGAACTAAAAACCGTCGAGAGCGAGGCGCGCGAGCGATTGGTGGCAACGGGGCCGCTGTTTTTTGCGAGCACCCCAAGCTGGGCGGCTACATGGGCGCGGCTAATACTGGAAAGCGCGAGACCATGCAGCAGCTTCCAGTGGCTCTCCAAGTGCCGCTTGGTTTCTCTGTAGCTGCTGGCCTTGAGTGCCGGTTCTTTTGCTTCGAGATACTTCGCAATGACTGAGCCGAGCGTATGGGAGGCGGCCTGACGCACTTCGGCCTTTTTGTTAGCGGGGTCTTCCCCGCTCGCGACTTTGCCGAAGATTATTTTTGCTTCCTTGCGGGCCTTATCAAGGTCAACCTTGGCGACGTTACCAAGATTGATTCGGCGATGCTTTGAGCCGATCTTGTATTGTGCAATGAATGTGCGATGTTCTTTCTTGTCTCCGGCCCGAATGCGAAGGCCAAAACCCGGCATGGCGTCGTCAAATTCGATATGGTCCGACTTGCCCGAGGGCAGCCGGAATCGTGCAATGCTAGCGTTAGTGAGCTTCATGGTGACCCCTCTTTTTTGGGAAGATTCTGGGAAGATAGAAACCTTCTTCCCAAGTCTTCCCATGTCCTCTGGCGGCTCTATATGACTGCGGGTCTACGCTATATTTGGGCCATTTGCAAGGGTTTTATCCTCAACTGTCTTCCCATGCCCACAGGAGTTCGCTGTTAAGAATTCTGCGGGTTTGGCGAAGACTTCGACACAAGGTTCGACGTATGGACTATTTCGCCCAGCAGCTGATCAACGGCATTACGCTCGGCTCGATCTATGGTCTTATCGCCATCGGCTACACGATGGTGTTCGGCATCATTGGGATGGTGAACTTCGCCCACGGCGACGTGTTCATGGTCTCCGCATTCATCGCGCTGATCGCGCTGCTTGTGCTGACCTCTTGGCTCGGCATCGCTTCAGTCGCGCTCGCCCTATTTATTGTACTGATTGTGGCAATGCTGTTCACCTCGCTGGTCAATTGGGTGATCGAACGGATTGCCTATCGCCCGTTGCGCGGTTCGTTTCGCTTGGCGCCGTTGATCTCGGCGATCGGGATGTCGATCGTTTTGTCAAACTTCGTGCAAGTCACGCAGGGGCCGCGCAACAAATCGATTCCGCCGCTGGTGCAGGGCGAATTTGTTCTGTCCAACAGCAATAATTTTCCGGTCACGCTGTCCTATAAGCAACTCATCATCTGGACGATCACCGGCGTCCTCTTGCTCGCGTTCTGGTACCTGGTGGCGCGAACGCGTCTCGGGCGCGCCCAGCGCGCCTGCGAGCAGGATCAAAAAATGGCGGCCTTGGTCGGCGTCGATGTCGACCGCACGATTGCCGCGACCTTCGTGATCGCCGCCGCACTGGCCGCCGTCGCCGGCACCATGTACCTGGTCTATTACGGCGTGGTCAGCTTTTCGGATGGATTTGTGCCTGGCGTGAAAGCATTCACCGCCGCCGTGCTGGGCGGTATTGGTTCGCTGCCGGGCGCGGTCATTGGCGGTCTCCTCATCGGCCTCATCGAAACGATGTGGTCCGCGTATTTCTCGATCGACTATAAAGATGTCGCCGCATTCTCCGTACTGGCGATCACCTTGATCTTCCTGCCGCAGGGCCTGTTAGGCCGGCCCGACGTCGAAAAGGTTTGAGATGACGCAGGCGGGTGGGCATGTGGGGCCGCATGTAGGGGAGCATGTGCGGACTGGCGCAGCAATAATGCGCACCCGTCTGGTCGGTGCATTGCGCGACGCCGCGGTGACTGGTCTGATTGGGTTTGGCCTGTTTCTGCCACTGATCGGTTTTCAGACCATCACCGACATTCGCGATGTCTTGATCCTGACAACGCGCTGGCCGCTGTTGCTCGCGGTCGTGGGCGGCATCACCGCCTCGCGCTTTTTTTATTTGATGACGGTGGCGCCGCGGCTTGAGCGCGGCGCGCTGCGGTTGCCGCAACCGGTGCTAACAGCCGCGGGAAATGTGTTGCGTATCTGGTTTATCCCTTTCGCCATTGCGTTCGTGATCGTCTACCCGATGATAGTCGTGCTCGCGGTGGGCTTCGGCGGCGCGGTGCGATGGATCGATAATTTCGGCATCCAAATCCTGATCTACGTGATGCTCGGCTGGGGCCTTAATATCGTGGTCGGCCTCGCCGGACTCCTCGATCTTGGATACGTCGCCTTCTACGCTGTCGGCGCCTATTCCTACGCACTATTGGCCAAAACCTTTGGCCTTTCCTTCTGGATCCTGTTGCCGCTTGCCGGCACGCTCGCATCGTTTTGGGGAATCCTCCTCGGCTTTCCGGTGCTGCGGCTGCGCGGCGATTACCTCGCCATCGTCACGCTCGCGTTCGGCGAGATCATTCGTCTGATCCTCATCAACTGGGTGCCGGTGACCAACGGTTATGCCGGAATTACCGGCATTCCGCGGCCGACCTTATTCGGGATTCCATTCAACGCTAACGAAGATGGCTTTGCCGCAGTATTCGGCCTCGAATTCTCGCCGCTCTACCGGGTCGTCTTTTTGTATTACGTGATCCTCGCGCTCGCGCTCGTCACCTGTTATTTCAATGTGCGTCTGCGCCGGCTGCCGATCGGCCGCGCCTGGGAAGCGCTGCGCGAAGACGAGATCGCCTGCCGCTCGCTTGGCATCAACACCACCAATACCAAGCTGACCGCGTTTGCGATGGGCGCGATGTTCGCCGGCTTCGCCGGTTCGTTCTTCGCGGCACGGCAGGGATTCATCTCGCCGGAATCCTTCACTTTTCTCGAATCCGCGACGATCCTTTCGATTGTGGTGCTGGGCGGCATGGGCAGCCAGATCGGCGTCGCCATCGCCGCGGTCGTCATGATCGGTGGCACCGAACTCATGCGCCGGCTCGATTTCCTCAAACAGATTTTCGGACCCACCTTCGATCCGACACAGTACCGCATGCTGCTGTTCGGCCTGGCAATGGTCGCGATCATGCGTTGGCGGCCGCGCGGATTGATCGCCACGCGCGTGCCCTCGGTCTTTTTTAAGAAACGCAGGATCATTTCGGTCGATTTGCTGACGGAGGGACGCGGTTGACGGCGCGCGACGGCTCCATCGTGCTGCGGGTTGAGCACCTGACCATGCGGTTCGGTGGGTTGGTCGCCGTCGATGATCTCAGCTTCGAAGTCGCGCGTGGGACCATCACCGCGCTGATCGGGCCGAACGGTGCCGGCAAAACCACCGTGTTTAACTGCATCACCGGCTTTTACCGCCCGACCGAAGGCCGGCTCGTGCTTCAGCGCGGTGATGCTTCGGTATGGCAAACGCTCGAAGCGCTGACCGACAGCGGCCAACGCGGCGTGGTGCGCCCCGATGGTGCTTTGTTTCTGCTTGAGCGCATGCCGGATTATCTGGTCGCGCAGCAGGCGCGGGTGGCCCGTACGTTCCAAAACATCCGGCTGTTTGCCGGCATGACGGTGCTGGAAAACCTGCTCGTCGCCCAGCACAACGCGCTAATGCTTGCTTCCGGCTATACGGTGCTTGGACTCCTTGGTCTGCCGCCTTACGCATCGGCCGAGCGTGCCGCGCTCGACAAAGCGCGCAATTGGCTGGAGCGCTTCGGTCTTTTGGATCGCGCCGACGATCCAGCAGGCGAACTGCCATATGGTGCGCAGCGGCGGCTCGAGATCGCGCGCGCCATGTGCACCGATCCGGTGCTCCTCTGCCTCGACGAACCGGCCGCGGGATTAAATCCGCGCGAGAGTGCCGAACTCAACGAGCTCTTGCTCGTGATCCGCGATGAATGCGCTATCTCGATGTTGTTGATCGAGCATGACATGTCAGTGGTGATGAACATTTCCGACCACGTCGTCGTGCTCGATTATGGCGTGAAGATCGCCGACGGCGCGCCACAGGTAGTGCGCAACGATCCGAAAGTGGTCGGCGCCTATCTCGGCGTTGCCGACGAAGAGGTGGCGCGCGTCGAAGCCGAGGTCGGGCTATGAGCTCCCCGCTCCTGTCCGTGCGCGGCGTCACCGCCTATTACGGACACGTCAAGGCGCTCAAGGGCGTCGACATCGACGTCAATGATGGCGAGATTGTTGCCCTCATCGGCGCCAACGGCGCGGGCAAGTCTACTTTGATGATGACCGTGTGCGGCAATCCGCGCGCCCGCGACGGCCAGATCCTGTTCGCCGGCTGCGACATCACCCGGCTGCCGACCCACGAAATCGCCAGACTGAAGCTGGCGCAGGCGCCAGAAGGCCGGCGCATTTTCCCGCGTATGACGGTGTTGGAAAATCTCCAGATGGGCGCGCTGGTCGCTGAGCCGGCCGAGTTCGGCCGCGACCTCGACCGCGTGCTCGCACTGTTTCCGCGTTTGCGGCAGCGCCTGCACCAGCGCGGCGGCACCCTCTCGGGTGGCGAGCAGCAGATGTTGGCCATTACACGGGCGCTCATGAGCCGGCCGCGGCTTCTCCTCTTGGACGAGCCTTCGCTCGGCCTTGCCCCGCTGATCGTCCGGCAGATCTTCGACGCCATTAAAACGCTCAATGCCGAGCGCGGGCTCACCGTCTTTCTGGTCGAGCAGAACGCTTTCCACGCGCTCAAGCTCGCCCACCGCGGCTATGTTATGGTCAATGGGCTTATCACCCTCTCCGGCACCGGCCGCGAATTGCTCGACCGGCCGGAAGTCAAAACCGCTTATCTCGAAGGCGGGCGGCAACAGGTGGAATGACCGAGATACGGCATTCTAGCGTGGTGCGCGAATTGCTCTACGAAGAGAACTCCCTTGGCGTATTTTTGCTGGTCACGGTCGTTCTCGGCGGCGGCGCAGCTGTGCTGGCCGGGCGCGCGGTAGCGTTGACATGGCGGCCGTGGTGGCAAGTCGTCGCCTATTCGCTGATGCTCGGCGCCGCAGTTCGTTTCATTCATTTCGCACTGTTCGACGGCACGCTGCTTTCAATCCATTATTATGTGGTTGATAGCTTAGTCTGTATGGCGCTCGCATTTTTCGGGTTTCAAGCGGCGCGCGCCGGTCGTATGATCGCCCAATATCCCTGGATCAATGAGCCCGATGGGCCCTATGGGCCGTTGCGCTGGCGCCGAAAACGCCGTTGACGTAGCATTGGGCGCGGGTGAACCTGCCGACCGTCAGTTGTTCAAGGAGCCAAAAATGAAGAGGATCGCCACGCTCAGTTTCGCGCTGGGCTTCGCGTTTGCGCTGGTGCAATCCGCCGCGGCGCAGGTCAAGTTCGGTGTCGGCGGGCCGATCACGGGCCCGAACGCCGCGACCGGCGCACAAATGAAAAATGGCGTCGAACAGGCGGCGACCGATATCAATGCGGCCGGCGGCATTCTCGGCAAGAAGCTGACCGTCGAGTTCGGCGATGACGTCTCCGACCCCAAGCAGGGCGTTTCGGTGGCCAACAATTTTGCTGCCGACGGCGTCAAGTTCGTCATCGGTCATTACAATTCCGGCGTCACCATTCCCGCTTCGGAAGTTTATCAGGAGAACGGCATCCTTGAGATCACGCCTGCCTCGACCAATCCAACGGTCACCGAGCGCAACCTGTGGAACATTTTCCGCACCTGTGGGCGCGACGATCAACAGGGCAAAGTCGCCGGCGGCTACATTCTCGCGCATTTCAAAGGCAAGAAGATCGCGTTCGTCCACGACAAGACCACCTACGGCAAAGGTCTTGCCGATGAAACTTTAAAGGCGATCAAAGCCGGCGGCATGAAGGAAGTCCTGTACGAGGGCATCAACACCGGCGAGAAAGATTATTCGGCGCTGATCTCAAAGATTAAACAAGCGGGCCCGGATCTTGTTTATTTCGGTGGCCTCTATACCGAGGGCGGCTTGATCGTGCGGCAAATGCGCGATCAAGGCGTCAAAGCGCCGCTGATGGGCGGCGACGGCATCACCTCAGACGAATTCGCTACTGTCGGCGGTCCGGGAGTTGAGGGTTCGCTGATGACCTACGGCCCCGATCCTCGCAATCGGCCGGAAGCCAAAGCGGCGGTCGCGGAATTTCGCGCCAAGGGTTTCGAGCCCGAAGCGTACACGCTCTACAGCTATGCCGGCGTGCAGATCATCAAACAGGCCGCGGAAGCGGCGAAATCGCTCGAGCCCAAAAAAGTCGCCGAGCAGATTCATTCCGGCATGCATTTCTCCACCGTGCTCGGCGATATGGCCTATGACAAAAAGGGTGACATCACCAAGCTCGATTACGTGATGTACATCTGGAAAAAGGAGCCGAGCGGTAAGATCGGTTATGTTGAATGTCCCGCCTCGGGATGCAGCATGTAGCCGTCCGGCCGCGAAGAGTTGAAAAAGCCCGCCAGTTCTGGCGGGCTTTTTTTCGCGCGAGGCGCCGCACCCTAGCCG
>DASZCJ010000401.1:0-2370 GCA_035943155.1 Xanthobacteraceae bacterium
ACATAGACCAGCGCCGACCCGGCGAGCGCAAAGGCCGGCTGCCGGATCAGCAGCCTGAGCATCGGCGGAAAGAACAACAACAACATGGTGTAGAGCGGCAGCACATCCATGTTGACCGGCTTGAACTTCAAGATCAGGGCCTGGAAGATCGTGACATCCGGCTGCTTGAGGAAGTCGAGGATGTTCATTTCTTCGGCGTAGAGTGGATTTTCGAACGTGGCCGCGACGTAAGCGATTTCCGCCATAAAGATCGTGAACAAAAAAATGTGCGCCACATAGATTTGCCAGGCGCGCCGCAGTACCCGCGCGCTGGCAATGAGGATGCCGCGCTCGCGCATAGCGCGGCCGTAGACGAAAGCTGCCGTATAGCCGGAAATGAAAATAAAGATTTCGGTGGCGTCGCTGAACCCGTAATTACGGATGGTGAACCAGTTCACGACGTTCTGCGGAATGTGATCGAGAAAAATCAGCCACAGCGCCACGCCCCGGAACAGATCAAGCCGCAGGTCACGTCCGCCCGGCGGCGGCGGGGCAGCCGTCCCTGAGGTCAGTAAGAGTTTAGGAATGACGAGATGCTTCACAGCCGCCTTCACGATCATTTACGCCGCTGCGGGCTATTCGCCGCCGTCATTTGGCGCAGCAACCTATGCAGCATACATAGGCACTCCGGCACTTCGATGGGCCGCCGATGGGGCGCCGATTTTCCAATCTAGTCGGCAAGTATGGCTTGAGAAAGCTTCTTCTGACCGCTATGCAATCGGGCATGCCACGCTGTTCGCTCTTGTGCGGCATTGGCCGCGCAAGATGGAACCTCCGCGAGCACAGTCTGCCTTCGCGCGTGGTGGCGTGCAGTGAAATCACCAGAAATATTGCCGTATCGCTTGCATGTATCGCGCCGTGACCCGCAACATCGAAGTGGTGGTGACGCCGCGCTTTGTCGCCGATCGCTCGTCGCCGGAGAACAATTATTTCTTCTGGGCTTACACCATTTCGATCACTAATAAGGGCGACGATACGGTGCAACTGAAAACCCGCCATTGGCGCATCACTGATGCCCATGGCCGCTAGCAAGAGGTACGCGGCGCCGGAGTCGTGGGCGAGGAACCGGTGCTCAAGGCGGGTGAAGTGTTCGAATATACCAGTGGGGTGCCGCTGCAAACGCCGTCGGGATTCATGACCGGCACTTACGGAATGGTCAGCGTCGGCGGCGAGCACTTCGACGTCGACATTCCCGCTTTCTCGCTGGACAGCGGCAACGGCAAGCGCACGATCAACTAAAGCAGAACGGCAAGGCAATCGCGTGCGGCGCGGTGCAATGATCTAGCGACGGATCACGACGCCGCCCGCAGGCGCATCGACATCAAAGCCGCGATCGCGATCCCGCCAATGCTCGCGGTCGCGAATAATGACGTCCGCGCCCGGATGATGGACGCAGCGTGACACGCAGGTGCCGTGATCGCAAACTTCGCGGCATATCTGTTCGGCATTGGCGGCGTGGGAGAGTACAAACCACAAGGCGGCGGTTGCGACACCGATGAGGAATTTGGTCATCGTCAGCCTCCGCTCCGCCCCCCTGCGGTCAGCCTCGGCTGTGCCCCGGCCTATCAAGTTCCACGGCTACGGTTTGGTTCCCCACGATCAAGCGAGTTTCCTCACGCCGCACTTGTCCGATCACGGCCGAACAAGGTTGTATGGCTTTTTGTGTAGGAGATAGAATTGCTTGCGTGATTTCGGCTGCATCCATCTGCAGCGCGCGAAAGCCACCATGATCACGACGGCGCGTTTGCCGCACCGATTTCGCCCGGGGCGAAGACATAGGTCGAGCTGCAAAACTCGCACGTCACGGTGATGCGGCCGTCCTCCACCATCTCGTCACGGTCTTGCTGCGAGAAGCTCCGCAGCATGTTTTCGACGCCAAGGCGCGAGCACGAGCATTGTGCGGCCACAGGCGTGGCGCGAAAGACGCGGACTCCGCGCTCGTGAAACAGGCGAAAAGCCAGCCGCTCACTCGAGAGCGTCGGATCGAGCAGTTCGATATCGTCGACCGTCGCAACCAGCGACCGGCCTTCGACCCAGGCTTCGTCTTCGGGCAGCACGTGCGGCGCCGTGCCGGGCGGCGCATCGCCGGGATCAAGGTCGGCGCGGCGGGCACGTTCCGGCGAATTGGGCAGAAACTGCAGCAGAATTCCGCCGGCGCGCCAGTGCCGCCGTGGGCCGCCCTCGCCGGCGCGAAACTCTTCCGCTACGGCGAGCCGCACGCGGGTCGGAATCTGCTCCGAGCGGGCGAAATATTCATGTGCGGCCTGCTCGAGGTCACCACCTTCGAGCGGCACCAATCCCTGATAGCGGCTCATTTCCGGACCTTGGTCG
>DASZCJ010000402.1:0-2879 GCA_035943155.1 Xanthobacteraceae bacterium
TTGACCAAGCGCATGTCGAAGTCTTCGCCGCCGAGGAAGGTGTCGCCGTTGGTCGACTTCACTTCGAAGACGCCGTCGCCAATTTCGAGAATCGAAATATCGAACGTGCCGCCGCCGAGGTCATAGACCGCGATCGTGCCGGACTTGTTCTTGTCGAGCCCATAGGCGAGCGCCGCCGCCGTCGGCTCGTTGATGATGCGCAACACTTCGAGACCGGCGATCTTGCCGGCGTCCTTGGTGGCCTGGCGCTGGGCGTCGTTGAAATAAGCCGGAACGGTGATGACGGCCTGCTCGACTTTGGTGCCGAGATAGGCTTCGGCCGTTTCCTTCATTTTCTGCAGCACGAAAGCGGAAATCTGCGAGGGCGAATAGGTTTTGCCTTCAATCTCCACCCAAGCGTCGCCGTTCGAGGCGCGCGAAATTTTGTATGGAACGAGCTTCTTGTCCTTTTCCACCATCGGGTCGTCGTAACGACGGCCGATCAGGCGCTTCACCGCGAAAATCGTGCGCTCAGGATTGGTGACCGCCTGGCGTTTCGCCGGCTGGCCGACCAGGCGCTCGCCCTCGTCCGTAAAAGCGACGATGGACGGCGTCGTGCGCATCCCTTCAGCATTCTCGATGACCTTCGGCGTCTTGCCTTCCATTACGGCGACGCAGGAATTGGTCGTCCCGAGATCGATACCGATGACCTTAGCCATGGTCCTAAATCCTCTCCTTTGCGGCAGGTCGGGCTGGCCCATCAGAGGCGCCCTAAAGTCCGACCCCCTTATTCACACATCACCGCCGCGGTCCGAAACGGGCTGCGGGAGGCGATTCCCTTGGCTCATATAGGAGGGCATCATCGCGCTGCAAGGCAGGATTGTCCGTGCCAACCAGCGTTTCCCGCGACCGGCGAGCCGGGACAACGCACAAGCTGCGGCGGGGATGAGCCGGGCAGAGATTTCCCTGTCGCGTGCTTCAGCCGTAGCGCCTTGACAGTTGCCACCCTTAGACCAAGACGGGGCTCACAAGCCGTAAAGATCCCAGGGAGGGAGCGCATGAACGGGACACACGTGAACTTGCCAGTCGGCGGCTCGGGACCGCGGCTGTATCCGGAATATTTCAGCCGCAATGAGCAGCTCACCGCACTTGCGGCGATCCGTAGCGTGCTTGCGGACGCGCCGCTCTATACGCCGCGCATGCCAAAGTCTGGCCGGCCGATGTCCGTTGGCATGTCAAACTGCGGTCCGCTCGGCTGGATTTCGGACGAGTGCGGCTATCGCTATGCGAGCACCCATCCAGTGAGCGAACGGCCATGGCCGGCGATTCCAGACCTGTTGCGGCGGTTGTGGGACGACGTCGCGCAATACCCGCACGCACCGCAAGCGTGCTTGATCAATTACTACGGTCCAGCGGCGAAAATGGGTTTGCACCAAGACCGCGACGAAGCCGATTTTTCCGCACCGGTCGTATCGCTGTCGCTGGGCGATTCTTGTTTGTTTCGCGTCGGCGGCGGCAAGCGAGGCGATCCGACCCGCTCGTTCCGCCTCAATTCCGGCGATGTGCTCGTGCTTGCTGGCGATGCGCGGCTGGCCTTTCACGGCGTCGACCGCATCTATGCGCAGACATCGACCTTGCTCACCGAGGGTGGACGGATCAATCTGACGATGCGGCGCGTAACCTTTCCGGGACAGTAGGCGCGAAGCCTTTGCGCCGCAGCGCCGAGGATCTAGGCGCAAGTATCGAAACGCAAGTATCGAAGCGCAAGTTCAAAGCGTATCAAAGTGATAACCCGATGCAATTTGTCGTCACAGTCATTTGCCGATCACGCTGGATCGCCGTCGCGGTCACGACAGCGCGCTGGCACCTTTCTGCTTTTTTGGCGGCGCTCTTTATGATGGCGGCCATGCCGGCGGCGTTCGCGGCCGATGCGATTTTCCCGGCCGGCTCGCGGCTCGGGTTGGTGCCGCCGCCCGGCATGCTGGCGAGCCGCACGTTCCCAGGCTTCCAAGACCCGGCCACGAACGCCACGATTCTGCTCACGGCGCTTCCGGCGGCAGCGTACGATCAATTGGCCAAGTCGATGGTCCCAGAGGCCATGAAGAAGCAAGGCATCGAGGTCGAAAGGCGTGAGCCTATCGAGCTAACGGTCGGCAAAGGTTTCGTGCTGAGCGGCCGAGAAGCAACCGACAAAGAACACTTTCGTAAATGGCTCTTGATCACGGCTGCAGGCGATTTAACCGCGCTGGTCAATTTTCAGGTGCCCGAGCAGGACACGACTTATTCAGAGCAAACGGTGCGTGCGATCTTCGCGACGCTTGCGGTGCGCGCGCGGGTGCCTGAAGCCGAGCAGTTGAGCCTGATCCCGTTCAAGATCGGACAATTGGCCGGCTTTCGTGTCGAAGATGTGGTGCCGGGCCGCGCGATTGTGCTGGTCGACGTGCCGGGCGATCAGGTCGCTGATGATCCCAATGCGACCGCAAAGGCGCGCATGTTTATCGCGGCGCTACCCGGCGGACCCGAGGATACCGGCGATCGGGATAATTTCGCGCGGGTAGCGTTCGGCCAAATTGTTGGAATCAAAGACGTGCACGTACAAACCGCTGAACCGCTCCGCATCGCCAACCAGCCGGGCTACCAGACCCTGGCAAAGGCCAAGGACGGCGGGACCGGTGCCGATGTGATGGTCGTGCAGTGGCTGCGGTTCGGCTCGGGCGGATTCTTGCGGATGATCGGGATTGCGCGCTTGGACGCTTGGCCCGAGATGTTCGGGCGGCTGCGCAGCGTGCGCGACAGCGTCGGCACGAACTGATCGCGGTCAAGTATTGGCCGCCGGCTCCTTCGGCGTCTTATTGTCGTTACTCGGCGGCACGGGAGCCATTTTTGGTCCGCCCTTCGAC
>DASZCJ010000403.1:0-5144 GCA_035943155.1 Xanthobacteraceae bacterium
CCGGGGTTCCTCTTTGTGGGGCAGGAAACCGGTCTGTGTAGCTCGGATGCCTAGGCGTGATTGCGGTCGGCGCCATGCGGCTTCATTCGCGGCCAACCACCAGATCGTCGCGATGAACCATCTCGGCCCGACCGGAAAAGCCCAGGATCGCGTCGATATCGCTGGACGAACGGCCGCGGATCTTGTGCGCATCCTCGGCGTCGTAAGCGCATAAGCCGCGCGCGATCTCTGCGCCATCGGGGCCGCGGACGATGACGGCGTCGCCGCGGGCGAAGTCACCTTCGATCCGCGTCACGCCGACCGGCAGCAAGCTGTTACCCCGCCGCAGCGCGGCGACTGCCCCGGCGTCGATGGTGAGCGTCCCCTTGGGTTCGAGCGAACCGGCAATCCATTTTTTTCGCGCTGTCACTGGATTGGCGGTGGTCACAAACCACGTGGACCGCGCGCCCTTTTCGATCGCGCTGAGCGGATGTTCGACGCGGCCTGACGCAATGACCATGTGCGTCCCCGCCGCAGTCGCAATCTTGGCCGCCTCGAGCTTGGTCTGCATGCCGCCGCGCGACAGGCCCGATCCTGCCGCGCCTGCCATCGCCTCGATCTCGGGCGTGACCCGTTCGACACGGGGCAGGTGTCGCGCTGTGGCATCGGTGCCTGGCGGGGCGTCGTAGAGCCCGTCGACGTCGGAGAGCAGCATCAGAGCATCGGCGCTCATCATCGTGGCGACGCGCGCGGCCAGCCGATCATTGTCGCCATAGCGAATTTCATTGGTGGCGGTCGTGTCGTTCTCGTTGATGACAGGCACGGCCCGCCATTGCAGTAAACGATCGATCGTCGAGCGGGCGTTGAGATAGCGCCGCCGTTCCTCGGTATCGCCGAGCGTCACCAGCACCTGACCGGCGGTGATGCCGTGCCGCGACAGCGCCTCGGTCCAGGTGCGCGCCAGCGCGATCTGCCCTACCGCGGCTGCGGCCTGACTGTCTTCAAGCGCGAGCGGACCCGCCGGCAATTTGAGAACGGTTCGGCCAAGCGCAATGGCGCCCGAAGACACGACCAGAAGGTCGCGTTTGCCCGCATGCAGCGCGGCGATGTCGGCGGCCAAGGAGGCCAGCCATTTTTCATTGAGCCGGCCGGCCTTGGCGTCGACCAGAAGCGAGGAGCCGACCTTGACGACAATGCGCCGGAAGTCGGCAAGCCGAGGCGTGTTCATGTCGGTTTTTTACAGCATGATGCCGAAATAAGGATAGCGCTTTGCTGCCTGCGCGAAGTCAGGGCAAGAAGTCAGGGCACATCAAATATTTCGCTTACAGCTCGGCTTCGTTCTGCAGTAACGCCTTGTTCTCAAGGCAATAGTAGCCGGACAACCGGCTGACCAGCTTGCGCCGCTTCCAATCATTGAGAATGCGGCTGACGTTTTCTCGCGCAATGCCGGCCATCGCGGCCAGATCGCTCTGCCCGATCTTCTGGCGAATGACGATGCGGCCGGAGCCGACATCCTGGCCGAAATCCTGCGCCAGTTCGAGGAGCGTGCAGGCGACGCGGCCGCGCAGCGGCAAAAAACTACCGGCTGCGATCGTGGCGTCGGTCTCGCGCAGCCGCGCGGCAATCAGCGTCACCAGCGACTTGTAAACTTCGGGATGCTTGTTGGCGAACTCCTCGAACGCGGCGCGGCTAAGAAAGCTCAACAGAGCAGGGCGCACCGCCACCACCGAGGCCGAGCGCGGCAATCCGTCGAGGATGGACAATTCGCCGACAATCGCGGTGCGGCCGAGAAAGGCGAGAATGCGCTCGGTGCCGGCGCGCGACACCATCGTGACTTTGAGAAGTCCGTCCTCGACGCGATAGCAGCCGTCGCCGGCGTCGCCGGCGATGAATAAGACCTCGTCGGCTTTGAGTCGCACCGGCTTTGTATTGTTGAACAGGCTTGCCGACAGATGTTCGGGCAACCCCGACAGCAAACTTGTATTGGTGCGGGCGAGAGCCATGGCGCCTGTCGCGACCCCGTTGCGAACTCGATCCGTTACGGTTTCGATCCGATTTTTCGCCTGATCGGCAAAGCATGCGGCAGAATTGAGCAAAGGAAAAGCCCGCCCGGACGTTAGTCCGGAGCGGGCGAGGTGAACCCGTGGCAGGGTTCTTGGGGTGTATGGGGGACGTGCATCACCCCTTGGATATCACGCGGATCATTGGAGGTTCGGGGACGGGGGGATCCGCTGACATCGGAACCGAATTTCAATCGACGTTGCCTGCGACCTCACAGCCTTCGTCTTCATCATTCACCGCAGCCAATGTAACCGGCTGCGAAAACTACGAAGTGACCCAGGTCACAGAAACGCGCTTTCCGTTAAATTGCTGTTTTCAATGGATAATTTGTGGGAGGCAAGTTAGTCGTAGCCGCCGCGTATGGGTTTGCGCCGGATGCGTTTACGTTTTTGGCGCGCGCACTTCAACGCCGGCGCGCTGCTCGAGCGGCTGCACGATTTGGGTGATGTCTTTGTCAGGACCGAGTTCGTCGCACGTAAGCTTGAGGATAGCGGCAACGGCTTCGATTACCTGGATCGGAATTCCGAGTGCCTTGGCCTCCGAAATAAAGAGATTGACGTCCTTGAGCATCAGCCCGGCGGTGAAGCCTTGATTGAACTTGCGCGGCACAACGACTTCGGGAAACTTTTGCTCGGTCGCAGTGCTGCGGCCCGAACTGGCATTGATCACGTCGAGCATAATGCGCGGGTCGAGCCCGGCTTTTACTCCCATGACCATCGATTCCGACGTTGCCGCCATGGCGGCGGCGGACAACACGTTATTGCAAAGCTTCATGGTCTGGCCGGCGCCGGACCGCTCGCCGATATAGAAAAATTTTCCGATCACTTTCAGCGCCGGCTCGACCGCTTCAACGTCGGCGCGCGGACCCGATGCCATCACCGCCACCGTGCCTTTCTCGGCGCCACGCACGCCGCCGGAAACCGGCGCATCGATCTGAACGATGCCGCGCGCGGCCAGCGCCTTGAAGATGCGCTGCGCCATGACCGCGCCGGTAGTGGAAAGGTCGACGAAGCGTTTGACGCGTTTGCCTTCGATCACGCCGTCCGTCCCGGTTGCGACTTTTAGAACGATGTCCGGCGTCGGCAGGCTCGCCATCACCGTCTCTACGACATCGGCGACTTCCTTCGGCGAGCGCGCCGCGATTGCGCCGCGCGCGGCAAGATTGCCGATCGCTTCCTGGCGCGTGTCGTAGACCACGACCCGGTGTCCGGCCTCGATCAGCCGTCGCGCCATGTGCGCGCCCATATTGCCGAGCCCGATGAAGCCGATGTCCATGACGTTACTCCCTTTCGTTTTATTTTCCCCTCCCCCTTGTGGGGAGGGGCAGGGGTGGGGGTCGCAACGTGAGGCGCAAAAGCGAACGCTTGTGCATCAACCTCCTGATCCCCCTCCCTTCGCTCCCCCACAAGGGGGGAGGGAAAATTCCGCACGCACTTTGGCGGTGTGCTGCCCTAAAGCCGGTACTCCTCCATAGCGGCGCATTGCGTGATCGTCACGCCGTGGCGGCGCCGGATAGGAGACCGCCCCGCTCGGTGTGTCCACCGTGATGCGGCGCAGATGCGGGTGGCGCGTCAACTCCGCCGGACTATTGACCCGCGCGAAAGCGATGTCGGCGGTAGCGAGCTTTTGCTCCAGCACCTGTGCATCGAGCATCGCGAACGTCTTGGCGACTCGGCCGTCGGTTTCGGCGCGGCGTTTGACGCGCTCGACATTGGTGGCGAAGTTCGGATCGGCGGCGAGCGCCGCATCGCCGAGGATCTTTTCGGCGAGCACGCGCCATTCGCGGTCGCTCTGGATCGAGATGAGGATCGCAACGCCGTCGCGGCTGCGGAACGCGCCATATGGCGAGATCGACGTGTGCGCCAGGCCGATCCGCCGCGGCGGTGATCCCGCTTCGTGTTGCAATAGCGGCACCGTCATCCAATCGGCCATCGCGTCGAACATCGAGATCGACAGGGCGGCGCCTTGGCCAGTGCGTTGCCGTGCGATCAGCGCTTCGAGGATCGCCTCATAGGCATTCATGCCGGCGGCAATATCGACGACCGAGACGCCGACGCGCGACGGCTCGCTGGTGCCGGTGATCGAGGCGAGGCCCGATTCCGCCTGGATCAGCATGTCATAGGATTTACGCGTGGCGAGCGGGCCGGTTGCGCCGAAGCCCGAGATCGAGCAGCAGATGAGCCGCGGGTGTTCGCGCCGTAGTCGCGCAATGGCAAAGCCCAGCTTGCCGACCGCGCCGGGTTTTAAGTTCTGCACGAACACGTCGGCGCGCGCGAGCATCGCCGCAAGCAGCGCCTTGTCCGCTGCTTTGCCGAGATCGAGCACCACGGATTCCTTGCCGCGATTGAGCCAGACGAAATAGCTGCACTGGCCGTGCACCAGATCGTCATAGCCGCGGGCGAAATCGCCCTCCGGCCGCTCGATCTTGATGACGCGCGCACCGGCATCCGCCAGCCGACAGGTGCACATCGGCGCCGCGACGGCCTGTTCGAGCGAAACGACGAGAAGATCGGCGAGGGGGAGAGTCATCTAATCCTCTCTCCGCGTACGGGGAGAGGTCGGTCCTCGCTCTTGGCGAGGACCGGGTGAGGGGGTCTCTCGGTTTCTTCCAGAGCGCTGGCGATCGTTGTCAACACACCATCGATATTGCCTAGAACGTCGTTGTTCCAAAAGCGTAGCACGCGGAAGCGGCGCGTTTGAAACCAGCGATCACGCAGAAGGTCGCGAGCGTTTCCGGCGCGTTGCCCTCCATCGAGCTCAACGACCAATCGTTTCTCGCGACATACGAAGTCGACGATGTATGGTCCGATCGGTTCCTGACGGACAAATTTGAAGCCGGCTAGCGAACGAGCGCGGAAGCGATACCGTAATTTCCATTCTACTTTGCTCGACTCCCGTCGTAATCGGCGAGCGCGATTCGTCGTGAATCGATTTGCGCTACGCATCCCGGAACGCCCCCTCACCCGACGCGCTTCGCGCGTCGACCTCCCCCGTTGGGGGAGGTAGGGTCTCTGCAACGGAAGAGGCAGCCATGAAAAGCGTCGTCGTCACGGGATCGTCCACCGGCATCGGCTGGGGCATCGCGAAAGTGCTGATTTCCAAGG
>DASZCJ010000404.1:0-4068 GCA_035943155.1 Xanthobacteraceae bacterium
GGGGGGGGGGGGATTTCGCTATCGCCGAAAGATTCACCCCCTCCCAGTCCGCTTCGCGGACTGACCTCCCCCCTCCAGGGGGAGGTGAGATCCATATTCCTTCGGTTCATCTCGTCATCTCCTGCACACCTCGCCGCCAAACTTCACTTTGCCTCGATCGCGCTTAACCTTGCCGCATCAGCATGGATTGCTGGATCAAATCCGGCAATGAGGAAAAAGGCAGTTCGCCGAGAAGCTCGCAGCGTACTTTGCTCAACGTCTGAACAGCCGCGCGGGCGTATCGACCAGAATACGCCGCCGCGTTTGTTCGTTTGGCGTCCAGGCGTGAAACAGATCGAGCAGATGCCCATCGTCCGGCATGACCGCCGCAGGGATCGACGGATGCGGCCAGTCGGTGCCCCACATCAGCCGCTCCGGATTGGCGGCAAGGAGCGCATCGTGCAGCGGCTTGGCATCGGGATAGTCGGGAAATTGCGCGGACAACCGATAAACCGCGGATAGCTTCACATAGGCTGGCCATCGCCGACGAGCTTGAGCAGCGCCTGGAAATTTGGATCGTTGACGCCTTGCGCCGCCGGCACCATGCCGAGGTGATCAACGATCACCGTCATCTCGCGCGCGATGTCGCGCAGCGCCGCGGCGGTTTCCGCAAGCATGCGGTGATCGCAAAAAAATTGCACCACCCAACCGAGCTCGGCCATGGTCTTGCGAAACACCGCGAAAACATCGAGGCCAACGCCGCGGATGTAATTCGGCCGTTGCGGAAACAAATGAAAGCGCAAGCCGCGCATGCCGCGCGCGTGCCACTCGCGCAAGGTTTCGGGCTTGATCCGCGTATCGGTGATGGCGACGCCGCGCAGGCGGGCCGGAAAACGCGTCAACGCGTCGAGCACCACGCTGTTGTCGTAGACATGCGCGTTGCCCTGCACGACGAGCCCGTTGGCGAAGCCGAGATGATCGAGGAGCGCGATGAAGCGCTCGACCGGCGCATCGGGTGGCGTATAGCCGCGGCCCGGCTGATACGGAAACTTATCGGATGGCCCGAAGATATGCGCGTGGGTGTCCCAGGCGCCGGCCGGCGGCGCAACACGCGGACGGCTTGGATGCGGCCCGGTCCGGCAATGCGCGGCGGCTCGTTGGCGAGATTCATCGTATTAACTCTCGATCATTCCCCTCCCGCCCACGCGCACGCAGCGCGTGGTGGGGAGGGGTCAGGGGTGGGGGGACTTTATTTGCTAGATGCCCCCCACCTCGGCTCATATCGCCGACACGATATTCGCCGACCCTCCCCACCGCTGTCGCGGGGGGAGGGGAAACGTTCAACTACCCCAGTTTGATATTCGCTTCCTTCACCACGCGGCTCCATAGCGCCATCTGGTCGTCGACATAGGCGCGGAATTCTTCAGCCGAATTCTGCCGCGATTCGATGTTCAGTTCCGTGAAACGCGCGGTCACTTGCGGCGAAACAATCGCCGCATTCAGCGCCGTGTTGAGCTTGCGCACGATTGCAGCGGGCGTGCCGTGCGGGACAAAGACGCCGTTCCAGTCATAGCCTTCAAAGCCGGGCAGCGTGTCCGACATCGGCGGAATGTCCGGCAAGCTGGGGAGCCGGCCCTTGCCGGTATGCGCAATCGCTTTCAGCTTGCCGCCCTTGATCAAGCCGAACGCCGACGATCCATTGGCGAAGAAGAATCTCACCTGCCCGGCCATGACATCGGTCAGCGCCAGCCCGCCGCCGCGATAGGGCACGTGATTGATCGTGATGCCGGTCCGCAGCCGGAACAATTCGAGCAAAAGATGCTGCAGCGTGCCGTTGCCCGATGACGCCATATCGATGCCGCCCGCGGTGGCTTTGGCCAGCGCGATCACGTCAGACACGCTATTCGCCGGCACCGAGGGCGTGACGACTAGAATGTTCGGCACCAGCGCGACGAGAAAGACCGGATCGAAATCCTTGCGATAGTCGAATGGCAGATTGGCATACCGCGAACCATTGACCGAGAACGCGGTAGCTTCGTGCAGGATCGTGTAGCCGTCGGGCGCGGATTTCGCGACCACCTCCTCGCCGATCGTGCCGCCGGCGCCGCCTCGATTTTCGATGGCGAATTGTTGGCCAAGATTCTCGCTGAGCCGCGCATAGAGAATGCGCGCCGTGGTGTCGGCGCCGCCGGCCGGCGGATAAGGCACCATTACCCGCACCGGGCGCTGCGGCCATTCGGCTTGTGCACGCGCCGAGCCGAGGGGCGCCGCCGCCATTCCTGCCAGCAGCACCCGTCTAGTCAAATTTGTGGCCGCCATACTCCCCTCCCCGCTGTGCCGCGAACCTACCACCGTTCGCCGCCGGAATAATGTCACATGCGATGCAGTAATCGGGTGGCGTCGATCGGCTCAAGCAATGAAATTACGGGAAAATATCTGAATGGAGTGCATCATGTCGGATCGCATTCTTGCCGAAGTGACGTCGGCGTCTTTCGCGCGGCGATCGTTCGCGTGGCGCCGGCTGACGACAGCCGCCGTTAGGATCCTCGCTGCTTTGTTCCACATCGCGGGCGCTTGGCACAGCCGCCGGCGGCAGCGCCGAGAACTTTTCGAGTTCCTCGCCAGCGATCACCGCGCCGCTGCCGATATCGGCATTACCTGTTATGACGCCAAGCAATCCTTCGATTGGCCATTCCGCAACTAAAACAATGTCGGCTGATCGTCCGATTTTTTGATCTTGTTCGGCTTGGCCTGGGATGGCGAATCTTGTTGGAATGACGCCTGCGCGGAGATCGGCGCGATCAGCGCGTCAGAATCGTTCGCTACTCGATTGACCGCCGGCGAAATCGGATAGGCTTCAAGCAGCGCTTCGTCCGCCGGCTTGATCAGCGACGCCGCTTCTTCTGCCGGCACGGCATTGCAATCGAGCCAGCGATCGAAAGCCTCCGGCGGCACGAATACCGGCATGCGCGGATGGATCGCCGCCAAGGTCCGGTTTGCGTCGGTCGTAACAATGGCGGCGGTGTCGAGCTCTTCGCCGTTAGGCCCGATCCATGTCTCCCATAAGCCGGCGAAGGCGAGCGGCGGCGGCGTGTCGTCGCGATTGGTTCTGGCGCGCACAAAATAAGCTTGCTTTCGCCCGCCGGCGCCGGCTTGCCATTCGTAGAAGCCGTCGCTCGGGATCAGACAACGTCGCCGCCGCATGGCATTGCGAAATGCCGGCTTATCGAGCACCGATTCGCCGCGCGCATTGATCAGGAGCGGAAATGCCTTCGGCTCGTCGACCCACGACGGCAACAGACCCCAGCGCATCAGTGCAAACGACGGCTTGCCGTCAACCAGGCGGACGACTGGGATCGGCTGCGTCGGGGCTACGTTATAGCGCGGCGGAAAATTCGGCTGCTCGCCGTAGCGGAACAGCGCCCGAATCGCTTCCGGGGTGGAGAAAATCACGTAACGTCCGCACATCGCTTAAGCCGCTGGTGCTAAATCGCTGGCCGCCGTCCGTCCTGATATAAGACGGAAAGGGCACAAGTTTAATGAGCAACAGCGACAACGTCCGAACTTATCCAACGCGACCGTATCTGGCGGTAAGCGCGGCGATCTTCCACGACGGCCGGGTCTTGATCGTGCGCCGCGGCCGACCGCCGGCGCACGGGCTTTATACGTTACCGGGCGGCGGCGTCGAACTGGGCGAGAGTTTGGAACAGGCGGTCATCCGCGAAGTGCGCGAGGAGACCGGGCTCGCGATCGCGCCGCTCGCACTGGTCGGCTTCCGTGAGGCGATCGCGCGCGACGCCGCCGGGAGGATCGAACGCCATTTCGTCATTCTACCGTTTGCGGCGCGCTGGATCGGTGGCGAGATTGCGTTGAACGAAGAACTCGCCGAAGCGCAATGGCGCGAGCCCGATGAGCTCGCCGGGCTGAAAACGACCGAAGGCCTTGCGCAGATCGTCGCCGCGGCCGCCGAACGGATCGCGCTTGCGCGCCTCTGATTAAGAGGCTTGCCGTGCGTTGTGTCTGGACTATGGTGCCCGCCATGCCTGCATTTCGCCTCATGCCTGCGATTGCGCTCACGCTGTGCCTCGC
>DASZCJ010000405.1:0-1749 GCA_035943155.1 Xanthobacteraceae bacterium
GTCCAGCGGCAAGGGCGAGGCCACTGGAGCGATTGGCCCCTTCCCCGACCCGCGTGTCGACCACGCCGCCGAAGTGACGCTGGCCTATGCCGAGCAGCCGCCGGCGCACCCATCCGAAAAAGTCTCTATCGCTGGTGTCGCCGCGTTGCGTGCCGCCGCAATTTCCGCCGAGCCGGAGGTTCGTCCGGCGCAAGCGCTTTATTCCGAACAGGATGCTCCCGCCGCACCGGTTATGCCGAGCGGCACCAGCATCGCGGTCAAGCGCGTCGCCAATCAAGTTGCTTCGTCAATTCTCAGCGCCAGCGCATCGTCCGTGATCGCGATCAAGGCCGGCATGCGTCTCGAAAATCCCTGGCTACGGGCGGTGCTGGTGGCGCCAAACGTGCACCGCTTCCTTACGACGCTTGCGCTCGGTGCGCGCGATTTCCGCTCGCTTGCCGCGCTCATGATCAAGCCGCGCAGCGCGGTGATGATGAGGTTCGCCGCTGATCCCTATCCCGGCCTTAATCACGAGCGTTTTAGCGGCCCCGCGGTCGTATTCATCTCAACTGTGAGCTATCAGACGCGCACTGCGACATTGCAGTAGACCTCATCCTCGCCGAAATGATGTGAGTAGGGTTTGCGGCTCGCCGTCGCACCCCCGGCAATAACACCAGCCTATTCGAGCATGCCGAGCGCATGTAGGTAGGTGTGCAGAATTGCCTCCTGCTCTTTGCGCTCGTCGAGGTCTTGTTTGCGCAGACGGACGACGACGCGCAACGTCTTAACGTCAAACCCATTGCCCTTGGCCTCGGCATAGACGTCGCGGATGTCGTCGGCGATCGCCTTCTTCTCTTCTTCAAGCCGTTCGACGCGTTCGACGAAGGCTTTGAGCTGCTCCTTGGCGAAACGGCGAGCGGGCTGATCGTCCTTGACGGCGGCTGCAGTAGCCATTGGGCACTCCGTGGCGCGGTTCTCTCAATGCGCCGCAGGATTCGAAGCTGTGCGGCTCGCGGTCAAGCGCTCGGCACGTCATCCACAGCACTGCACAGGCAGGTCGCGCAGCCGATGTGCTGCTCAATGCTTTTGACTTGCTTTTTCGAATGCCGCCTTTTGCTCGCCCGACGCCTCTTTCTGGTGCTTGGCGCGCCATTCGTCATAGGGCATGCCATAGACGATCTCGCGGCTCTGCTCCTTGGTCATTGGCAGCCCTTTGGCGTCGGCGGCATCCTTCATCCAATTGGAGAGGCAGTTGCGGCAAAAACCCGCCAGGTTCATCAGATCGATGTTCTGAACGTCGATGCGCGCGCGCAAATGCTCGACCAGGCGGCGGTAGACCGCGGCTTCGAGTTCCGTCCGGGTATTTTGATCGATAGCCATAATCTTCTCCGCGGGTTAGCTATGGAAAAAGGAAAGATAGAGAGCCGGCGCGGGTCTTTCCATACTGCGCCTGCGCATGAGTTTCAAAACCTCGGACGCCAATTGAGGGGCCGCGTGGCGACCAAATCGCGCGAACTGCTGGAATCTTTGTTTCGGACCGCGGTCGCCGCCGCGCATCCCGCGCGCTGCCTGCCGCCGCATCTGCCGGACGCGCCTCCACGCGGCCGGCTGGTGGTGCTTGCCGCCGGCAAGGCCGCCGGCTCGCTCACCGAAGTAGCCGAACAACATTATCCGGCGCTCATCGCGCAAAACCGGCTCGACGGCGTCGCCGTCACCCGGCATGGCTACGGCCGGCCGACACGGCGCATCGCCGTGATCGAAGCGGGCCAC
>DASZCJ010000406.1:0-12098 GCA_035943155.1 Xanthobacteraceae bacterium
CCTTAAGGGAGCTGTCCCTGACCGGGCTCGTGGGCTCGGACATATGGCGCCCACCTACTTTCGTAGGGAACCCGGGATCGAGCGCTCCGACGGCCGGCGCGGCTTCGCACATTTTTTTGGCGCGACAAAGCGCGCATTTGCTTTTTTCGTGGCGTCGAGGTGGCCGTGCCATACGGAATGACGTGGACGCTCTTTCGCTAGAAAAAGCGCAACTGCGGCGCGCCGCGCAAGCGCGTCGCGACGCGCTGCCGGCCGATTGGCGCAAGGCGGCTGCGGAAGCAATCGCAGCGCGCGACTTTCCCCTTGCCATCGCGCCGGGCACCATTGTGTCCGGCTTCATGCCGCTCAAAAGCGAGATCAATCCGCTGCCGCTGATGCGCAAGCTCGCCGATGCCGGCGCCCGCCTGGCGCTTCCGGCCGTCGCCGGTCGCGGCAAGCCTTTGATCATGCGCAGCTGGCAGTGGGGCGAGCCATTGGCTGCCGGCGTTTGGGGCATTCGCGAGCCGACGCCCAGAGCGCCGGACGTCGAGCCGGACATTCTGCTGGTGCCGCTCCTCGCCTTTGATCGCTCCGGCCATCGGATCGGCTACGGCGCCGGCTATTACGATTTAACGATCGCGCAATTGCGGGCAAAAAAGCCGATTGCCGCCGTCGGGCTGGCTTTCGCCGCTCAAGAGCTCTCGCGCGTGCCGGCGGCCACCTTCGACGCGCCGCTCGATCTTGTGCTAACCGAAAAAGACACGATCGATTTGCGGAACGCGTAAGCATGCGCATCCTTTTTGTTGGCGACATCGTCGGACGCAGCGGCCGCGCACTCATTTGCGAACGGCTGCCCAGTCTCATTCGCGACTGGAAGCTCGATCTTGTTGTGGCCAATGGCGAGAATGCGGCCGGCGGCTTCGGCATTACCGAAACCATCTACCGCGAATTGATCGATGTCGGCATCGATGCGATCACGCTCGGCAATCACGCTTGGGATCAAAAGGAGGCGCTCGTTTTCATCGAACGCGCGCCACGGCTCATTCGTCCGATCAATTATCCGCCGGGGACGCCGGGCCGCGGCGCGGCGCTGGTCGACGCCAAGAACGGCGCACGCGTACTAATCGTGAACGCGATGGCGCGCGTTTTTATGGATCCGCTCGACGATCCGTTCGCCGCAATAGACCGCGAACTGGCGGCTTGTCCGCTCGGGCGCGGCGCCGACGTCGTCATCATCGACTTTCACGGCGAGGCGACGAGCGAGAAACAGGCGATGGGATTTTTTTGCGACGGTCGCGCCACGCTTGTGGTCGGCACCCATACCCATGTGCCGACTGCCGATCTTCGCATCCTTTCAGGTGGCACCGCTTATATGACCGACGTCGGCATGACCGGCGATTTCGATTCCATCATCGGCATGGCCAAGGAAGAGCCGTTGCAGCGGTTTCTTCGGCGCATTTCCTCGGCGCGGTTCGAGCCGGCAAGCGGACCGGCTACGCTGTGCGGCCTTGCTCTTGAAACGGATTCGGCCACGGGTTTGGCGACACGCGTTGCGGCAGTTCGGCTTGGCGGCGTGTTGGAAGAATCGCGGCCGGCATTTTGGGCTTGAGCGGATAATGACGCGCAAATTGGGTCGGTCACTTCCTTGAACTGCGCGTTCCGTCGCCTTAATAATCCCTCGTCATCCCTATAACCGATCGGCACGCAGCCATGGCTGCGCGCTAACGCCCGCAGGAACGCCCATGGCCGGACATTCGCAATTTAAGAACATCATGCATCGCAAGGGCCGTCAGGATGCGGCCAAGTCGAAACTATTCGGCAAACTTGCGCGCGAAATCACCGTCTCGGCGAAAATAGGTCTACCCGATCCGGCGATGAATCCGCGGCTGCGGGCGGCCATCATCGCGGCGCGTGCCGAGAACATGCCCAAGGACAATATCGAGCGCGCGATCAAGAAAGCCATCGGCGGCGAAGGCGAGAGTTACGAGCAAATCCGCTACGAAGGGTACGGCCCCGGCGGCGTTGCGGTGATTGTCGAAGTCTTGACCGATAATCGTAACCGTACCGCCGGCGAGGTGCGCTCGACCTTCGCTAAGAGCGGCGGCAACCTGGCCGAGACCGGTGCCGTCTCCTTCATGTTCGACCATGTCGGGGTCATCGAATATGACGCGAAGACGGCAAGCCCCGAAGCGATGTTCGAAGCGGCGCTTGAGGCCGGCGCCGATGACGTCGTATCCACGGCCGACGGCCATGAGATTTATGTGGGGCAAGATCGTTTCGGCTCGGCCGCCAAGGCGCTCGAAGGCAAATTTGGCGAACCGCGCAAGGCGTCGCTGGTCTGGCGGCCGCATAACACCGTCGCGGTGGATGACCAGCAAGGCGAGAAACTCTTGAAGTTAATTGAGAACTTGAACGAGCACGACGACGTGCAGCATGTCTATGCGAATTTCGAGATTTCGGACGCGCTCGTCAGCCGCATGAGCGCCTGACCTCGAGGCGGCTTTGGCTCGCGGTCATGCTATGAACAAAGCGGCATGACCCGCCCGATTCGCATCCTCGGCATCGATCCCGGGCTCCGCCGCACCGGCTGGGGCGTGGTCGAGATCGCCGGCAATCGGCTTGCCTTTATCGGCTGCGGCTCGGTCACCACCAACGATCGCGACGCGCTCGCCGCGCGGCTTCTGGCGATTCATGACGGGCTGTTGCTTATCCTTGACCAGTACCGGCCCGACGAGGCGGCGGTCGAGGCAACTTTCGTCAACAAGGACGCCGCCGCGACGTTAAAGCTCGGTCAGGCGCGCGGCATCGCCATGGTCGTGCCCGCCAAGGCGGGCGTGCCGGTCGCCGAATATGCGCCGAACCTTGTCAAAAAGAGCATCGTCGGCGTCGGCCACGGCGACAAAGCACAGGTGCGGATGATGGTCGGCGTGTTGTTGCCGAAAGCTAATCCCAATTCTGATGATGCCGCCGATGCACTCGCCATTGCCGTCACCCATGCGCATCATCGGCAGAGCGCAGTGGTCAAAGCGAGTATCGACTTTCCCTCTTCCCTGGCGGGAGAGGGTGCCCGAGCGGAGCGAGGGCGGGTGAGGGGGTAGCGCGTATGGGCGCGCCTAAATTCCGCCCCCTCACCCGGCTCGGCTCACTTTGCTCGCCTCGCCAACCTCTCCCGCAGGGGGAGAGGGCATTTGGGCGCGAATCCGATACAAATGGTGGCCTTCGTCGAATGTGTTGGATCAAATGATCGGCAAGCTCAAAGGCGTGATCGAGTCTTACGGTGAAGATACCGTCATCGTCGACGTCAACGGCGTTGGTTACGAGGTACATTGCTCGGCGCGCACCATGCAGGAATTGCCAGGCATCGGCCAGCCTGCGATTCTGTCGATCGAGACGCATGTGCGCGAAGATCAAATTCGGCTGTTTGGCTTTGTGACTGAGATCGAGCGCGAATGGTTTCGGCTTTTGCAAACGGTTCAGGGCGTCGGCGTCAAGGTTGCGCTCGCCGTGCTCGGCACGCTCAAGCCGGCCGAACTCGCTTCTGCGATCGCCATGCGCGACAAAGCCATGGTGTCACGCACGCCGGGCGTCGGAGCAAAAGTCGCCGAGCGCATCGTTACCGAACTTAAGGACAAGGCGCCGGCCTATACCAATATCGATCCGGCGCTGGTGCGGCTTTCCGGCGCGCTCGACGACAAGCGCGCGCCGGCGCCGGTAACCGACGCCGTCTCGGCACTGGTCAATCTCGGCTATGCGCAAGCGCAGGCGGCAGCCGCAATCGCCGTCGCGGCACGCAGTGCGGGCGAGGGCGCCGAGGCGACGACGCTGATAAGACTGGGCCTGAGGGAACTGGCGAAGTGAAGCGGACGAAGCTCGGCAAAGCCGATGAGGAGCTGATCACCGCGGCGCGGGCGACCATCAAGCGCTGCTACCGTGGCGACTGGCAGGAGGTCGGCGCGGCGCTGCGCACGCGTTCGGGGAAAATCTTCACCGGCGTCAATCTCGACGCTTATCTCGGCCGCATGGCGGTCTGCGCCGAAGCTGTCGCGCTCGGCCATGCCGTGGTCGATCTCGGCGATGCCGGAATCGACACCATCGTCGCAGTGCGCCATCCCGGGCCCAAGGATAAAGATCGGACCATTGCCGTGGTGTCGCCTTGTGGAGCATGCCGCGAGCTGATTTTCGACTATGATCCGCAAGCGCGCGTGATCGTACCGAACGGCAAGTCGCCGTCGATCGTGCCGATCGGCGAACTCTTGCCAAACAAATATACGCGGGGGCCGAAACGGTGAATGGCAATCCCGAACGCGAGCTGGTAACGGCCGAACGCCGTGACGAAGACGCCGCGGAAGCGACGCTACGGCCGCAACGGTTCGCCGAGTTCGTTGGGCAGCGTCAAGCTTGCGCCAATCTCGCCGTCTTTATCCAGGCGGCGCGCGCACGGCGCGAAGCCCTCGATCATGTGCTGTTTGTCGGTCCGCCCGGACTCGGCAAGACGACACTGGCGCAGATCGTGGCGCGCGAACTGGGCGTGAATTTCCGTGCCACTTCGGGGCCGGTCATCGCTAAAGCTGGCGATCTCGCGGCGCTTCTGACCAATCTCGAAGCGCGCGATGTGCTGTTCATCGATGAAATTCATCGGCTCAACCCGGCGGTCGAGGAAATCCTCTATCCGGCCATGGAGGATTTTCAGCTCGACCTCATCATTGGCGAGGGACCGGCGGCGCGTTCGGTCAAGATCGAGCTGGCGCAATTCACGCTCATCGGCGCGACGACGCGCGCGGGCCTTCTCACCAATCCGCTGCGCGACCGCTTTGGAATTCCGGTGCGGCTCAACTTTTACACCGAGGCCGAGCTTGAAGAGATCGTCAATCGCGGCGCCCGCGTACTCGGCATCGGGTTAACGGCCGATGGCGCCAACGAGATCGCGCGCCGCGCCCGCGGCACACCGCGCATCGCCGGACGACTGCTGCGCCGGGTGCGCGATTTTGCCGCCGTGGCGGGCGTCGCCGCCATCGACCGGCCAATCGCCGATAAAGCCTTGGCGGCGCTCGAGGTCGACGGCGCCGGGCTCGACGCTATGGACCGCCGCTATCTTTCGACCATCGCCGTCAATTACGGCGGCGGCCCGGTCGGCGTCGAGACGCTCGCGGCCGCGTTGTCGGAGCCGCGCGACGCGATTGAGGACATTATCGAGCCTTATCTGATTCAGTGTGGCCTTCTGCAGCGCACGCCGCGCGGGCGCCTGATCACGGCGCATGCGTTCCGCCATCTCGGCCTGCCCGAGCCGGCGCGCGACCCGGCGCAATTCGGATTGTTCGGCGCGGAGGAGGAATGAGCCGTGCAGCGTATCTACCAAGGCGGCTGTCATTGCGGTCGTGTGCGGTTTCGCGTCACCGCGGATCTGTCGCGGGTAACCGAATGCAATTGCTCGGTCTGCAGCAAAAAGGGTTTTCTTCATCTCATCGTGGCGCCGGAAGCCTTCGAATTGATCAGCGGCAAGGATGCGCTGACGACCTATCGATTCAATACCGGCGTCGCGCAGCACACGTTTTGCGCCACTTGCGGCATTCATCCGTTTTACATTCCACGTTCCGATCCCGATAAGGTCGATGTCAATGTGCGTTGCCTTGACGGTGTCGATGTCGCCGCGCTTAATATCGGCCACTTCGACGGCCGCAACTGGGAAGAGGCAATGACGGGGCGCGTGCCGTGGAGATAGCGCGGCATTGGCTGACCCTTGATCGGGTGGTGGAATCGCGTCATGAAAACGACTACACAGCGAGCGGCCGAAGCTCTTGAGCTCCTACCGGAAGACATGCGCGAGCCTGCAGTCGCATATTTGTTAGAGCAGGCGGAAAAGTTTCGCGCGCTCAAGGAACAGATCGGCGAAGGGATGGCTGATGTGGCTGCCGGCCGTGTATCGGAATGGAATTTTGAGGAGTTCCTCCGTCAAGCGCGGGATTCGAACATCAAATAGTGTCTGTGGGTTTCGATGATAATTCGTCATGCCCGGCCTCGTGCCGGGCATCCACGTCTTAGGGGCCGGCAAGCGGAGACGTGGATGGCCGGAACAAGTCCGGCCATGACGGAGTAGATTGGTCAAAATCAAATCGATGAAGAGTTCTACAGATGAGTAATTTGCGTTCAGTATCGCTCGACGGCGAGATCCGCGACGGGCGGCACGTGCTCACCGTGCGCGTTTATTATGAAGACACCGACTTCACCGGCATCGTCTATCACGCCAATTATCTACGCTACATGGAGCGCGGGCGCACCAATTATCTGCGCCTGATCGGCGCCGATCACCGCGCATTATTCGAAGCGACCGAACGGGAAGCGCCCGGCTTTGCTTTTGTGGTGCGCTCGATGAATATCGAATTCCTTAAAGCCGCGCGCATGGACGACGTGCTCGATATCATCACCGAACCGGAGGACGTGAAGGGCGCCTCAGCGACCGTGCGGCAGCGCGTGGTGCGCGGTGACGAGCTTCTGGTCGAGGCGCGGGTGCGGGTGGCGTTTATCAGCGGCGGCCGCGCGCGGCCGATCCCAAAACCGCTGCGCATCGCCATGCGCGCCGATCAGGATTTTCTCGCTGTTGCCGACCGGACCGGCGAGAATTAAACGCCGCCCTATTGCACGGGGAGCCCCTTTAACCCGTCGTTAAGCACAACCAGGCTTGCTTGGCGCGATAGACCGGTGTCGCGCCCTAGTTTGGACACGTTTCGCGATTGATTTCCCCGGGCCGGTGACGGGCCGGCTGGTCGTCGCGATAATTGGGTCGTCGTGATAATTCGGCTTTCGGTCGGCGTGCATGAAGCGGCCCGCCTCCGATGGCCGTTTTACACCACTATCAGGGCGCGGCTCCGGTCAGGGTATCCGTCTTGGTCCCCCATCCGGGGCAGTTCGGCTGGGACCGCCTGAAGGGACGCTCTATGAATCCTGCCGACATCGCGTCGTCGGTCGCGCCACTGACATCCTCGAACCTTTCTCTGTTCCACCTCTTTTGGCATGCCCATTGGATCGTGGAATCGGTGATGGCAGGGCTGCTCGCCTGCTCGGTTTGGGTCTGGGCTATCGCCATCGACAAGACACTGTTGTTCGCGCGGCTGCGGCGCGCCGGCGATCATTTTGAGGACGCGTTTTGGTCCGGCCAATCGCTCGAAGAACTTTATAAGTCGCTCGCAGTGCAACCGGGACATTCTACCGGAGCGCTGTTTGTCGCTGCGATGCGTGAGTGGAAGCGCAGCCTTGAAGGCCAGGTCCGTTCCTTGGCCGGATTGCAGATGCGCGTCGAGAAAGTCATGGACGTCGCGATTGCGCGCGAAATTGCTCACATGGAACGCCGGCTGTTGGTACTGGCGACGGTCGGTTCGGCCGGCCCGTTCATCGGACTGTTCGGCACGGTGGCCGGCATTATGACGAGCTTCCAGTCGATCGCCGCGTCGCAAAACACCTCGCTTGCGGTCGTCGCTCCGGGCATCGCCGAGGCCTTGTTCGCCACCGCAATCGGCCTTGTTGCCGCCATCCCGGCGACGATTTTCTATAATAAATTCAGCAGTGAGGTGAACCGGCAGGCGCAGCGGCTGGAAGGTTTTGCCGACGAGTTTACCGCGATCTTGTCGCGGCAAATCGACGAGCGTGGGTGAGGGCGGGTCATGGCGGGAGGCATCGCGAGCATTGCCTCGGACAGCGCAAGCAAGCGCCGCCGGCGCCGGCCCGTCATGAGCGAGATCAACGTGACGCCGTTCGTCGACGTCATGCTGGTGTTGTTGATCGTCTTCATGGTGTCGGCGCCACTTCTTACGGTCGGCGTGCCGATCGACTTGCCGCAGAGTCAGGCGAAGGCTCTCGAACAAAACAACGAACCGCTGACGATCTCAGTGAATGACCGCGGTCAGATCTTTCTGCAAAATGACGAGATCAAGCTCGACGATCTTTTGCCGAAGCTCAAAGCGATCATTGACGCTCGCGGCGGCAATAGCAACGATCTGATCTATATTCGGGGCGACCGGACCGTCGCGTACGGCACGATGATGCGGGTCATGGGGCGCATTTCGGGAGCCGGCTATCATCGCGTCGCCCTCGTCACTGAGGTCGAGCAGGGCAGCCAATGAAACCCGGCATAAAACTTGGCATGAAACCTGGCATGACCATATCCTGCGTCGCCCACGCCGCAGCGCTGTTCTTCGGTTTCATGGCCATTTCGGCCCAGCCGATGGAGGCCCCGCCGGTCCAAACGCTGCCGGTTTCGTTCGTTTCCGAAAATGACTTCAGCCAACTCACCCAGGGCGTGAAGAATGCGCCGCAGCTGAAAATACCCGATATCAAGCCGCTCGCCGACAAAGTGGACGCACAAAAATCAGTGGATCAGCTTGCGCCGAAAGTGACCGACAAGCCCGCGATCACAACCGACACGGCCAAGCCGACCGCTGAGTCCAAGCCTGAACCAAAGCCTGAACCAAAACCTGAACCGAAACCTGAGGCAAAGCCCGAGCTTAAGACCGAATTGAAGCCTGCGCAGAAACCGGCCGACAAGCCGGACAAGCCCAAGCCGCCGGAATATCGGCCGGACCAGATCGCCAATCTTTTGAAGAAAGATGCGGCGAAGGAGCCGCCCAAGCGGGATGAAAAGCCGACGCGCGACACTCCAAAATTCGACGCCAGTCAAGTTGCCCAATTGCTCGATAAGCGCGAGCCGCAGCGGCAGATTGCGACCGCACAGAGCATCAATGATTCTGCCACGCTCGGCGCCGCCATCAGCGCGCAGAACGCGCAGTTGTCACAGAGCGAGATCGATGCTTTGCGCGCGCGCATTTCTAACTGCTGGAGCCCGCCACCAGGCATTGACGTCAATTCGAAGCTCTATGTCGTTCTCCGCGTCCTGTTCAAAACCGACGGCTCGATGTCGCAGGCGCCGGTTTTGGTCGAAGGCTCGGCTTCGTCGCTCGGGCCGGCGCTTGCCGAAAGCGCCAAACGTGCGCTCTTGTTGTGCCAGCCATTTACGATGCTCAAACCTGAACATTACGATCAATGGAAAGATATCGAACTTAAATTTGATCCGCACGAATTGCTCGGCGGTTGATAACGCGAACAAAGAGTCATGATTGCTGACCAGTCATCCGATTTTCTGCTGACGCGCCGTCGCACGCTTGCGCTCGGCGCACTAGCCGGCGCACTGACGTTCATGTCGCGGCGCGCCGGCGCCGTTGTCCGGCTGGATATTACCGAGGGTAATTTCCAGCCGCTGCCGATCGCGATCCCGAAATTTCTGGCCGCCGGTCAAGACGATGGCGACACTGCAAATGCCGTCACGCAGATCGTCACTGCGAACCTGCAGCGCAGCGGATTGTTCGCTCCGATCGATCCAGCGGCCTATATCGAACGGATTGCCAGCGTCGATACGGTGCCGCGCTTTCCGGATTGGCGCAACATCAACGCCCAGGCGCTCGTCACCGGGCGCATCGGCCGTCAAGCGGATGGGCGTCTGCAGTCGGAGTTTCGGCTGTGGGACGTGCTTGCCGGACAACAGCTCGACGGCAAGCAATATCTCACCACGCCCGACAATTGGCGGCGCATCGCTCATATTATCTCGGACGCGATCTATGAGCGGCTCACCGGACAGGGCGGTTACTTCGACACCCGCGTGGTGTTCGTCGATGAAACCGGCCCGGCGGAGCGGCGCGTCAAGCGGCTTGCCATCATGGATCAGGATGGCGCCAACGTGCGCTACCTCACCCGCGGCGACGAACTGGTGCTCACGCCGCGGTTTTCACCATCGACGCAGGAGATCACCTATATGGCCTATGGCCAAGGCGATCCCCGCGTCTATTTGTACAACATCGAAACCGGACAGCGCGAAATCGTCGGCAATTTTCCCGGCATGAGCTTCTCGCCGCGGTTTTCACCCGACGGCCAGCGCGTCATCATGAGCCTGCAAGAGGGCGGCAACGCCAATCTTTTTGTGATGGATCTGCGTTCTAAAGCGACGACGCGGCTCACCGACACCCAGGCGATCGATACAGCACCGTCATATTCCCCGGATGGATCGCGGATCTGTTTCGAATCCGATCGCGGTGGCCGCCAGCAGATTTATGTCATGAATGCCGGCGGCGGCGCGGCACAGCGCATTAGCTTCGGCGACGGAACTTATTCCACGCCGGTTTGGTCGCCGCGCGGCGACTACATCGCCTTCACCCGGCAGGCTCAGTCGAAATTTGCCATCGGCGTGATGAAACCCGATGGAACCGGTGAGCGCATTCTCACCGAAGGATTCCACAACGAAGGCCCCACCTTTTCGCCGAACGGGCGGGTGATCATGTTTTTCCGCGATCCGGGCGGCAATGCCGGTCCGTCGTTGTATTCAGTCGATATTTCAGGGCGCAACGAGCAGCGAGTTCCAACGCCGAGCTATGCGTCCGACCCGGCCTGGTCGCCACTATTGTCGTAAGCCCAAGCGCCTCCACACGGTCGCCGCATTGACGCCTCATTAACCATTGCAAAAGCTTTCGGGGAAATCCGCAGGCTAGGGGCTTCGTTGCAAGGTCCCATCAAGGTTGACGGAACCTTCGCTTAACGAAAGCGCTGCTAGACTCGCTTGGAGATCAGGTCCGGCGGAGGTCACGGCCGGGCATCGCGGAATATGGAGGGCACCCGAATGAAAATGACGAGCATTCTTCGCGGCGCCAAATTCGCTGCGGCCGTTCTGGCAACGCTTGCGATCGCAGGCTGCGCCAAACAAACCGACCAAAGCGCGCTGGCCAGCGCCGCAATTCCCGGCAGTCAGCAGGACTTTGTCGTTAATGTCGGCGACCGCGTTTTCTTCGATACCGATTCCTCGGAGCTTTCCGATCAGGCCCGCGCGACGCTCGACAAACAGGCACAATGGCTGGGCAATTACAACCGCTACGCCTTTACGATCGAAGGCCATGCTGACGAGCGCGGCACGCGCGAATACAACATCGCGCTTGGCGCGCGGCGCGCCGAAACGGTCCGCGAATATCTGGTGTCGCGCGGCGTCTCGGGCCAGCGCATGCGCACGATCTCCTATGGCAAGGAGCGGCCGGTGGTTGTGTGCAATGATATTTCCTGTTGGTCGCAAAATCGCCGCGCCGTGACGGTGCTCGATCAGAGCTCGTAGCGTTGATACTTGCGGGGCTGAGGTGGCGGCATCGGCGTCCCCACCGCGCCGATGGCGGTTTGATGGGCGACAGGGCGCGCTCGCGGCAGTGCGGTGGATTTGAAGTTCCTACAGTCCAGCCGGAAGCTCTCATAGGAACTTCAAATCCAAAAACCGCACTAGAAATTATATATTTGCTAGTGTCCCTTTGATTCCGAAGTTCGCATGAGAGCGTGCCGATAAAGCGTGCGAACTTCGGAATCGGGACACTAGGGCCTACATTCCAATCCGCGCGGCATTGCAGTCACAATTTGGACGCAGGACGCGCTATGTTAAAGCAGGGCAAACCACCGAAAAGTCGAAAGCGATGATCCGCTCAGCTTCGTTGCTCGCCTTGATGGGCGCGCTGTGGACCAGTGCCGCGCAGGCGCAGTACTCGGAGGCGGACCTCGTTACGCGCATCGATCGCTTGCAGGCGCAGGTGCGCGAACTCACCGGTACGGTCGAGGAGCTGCAATACCGCAATCAGCAGCTCGAACAGGAAGTTCAGCGGCTGCGCGGCGCTGGCGCCACGCTGCCTGGTTCATCGCTACCGGGATCGCCGCAGCCGACCGCACAGTATTCGCCGCCGCCGCGTTCTTCGTCGCCGCAATACCCGCCGGCCGCCGCGCCATACCCGCCAGGCGGCCAAGCGCCGGGAGTTATCGCCGCCGCGCCGCCATCGGCTTCACCAGCTTCGCCGTCATCGGCGCCGATCATTGCCGGGGAGGCGAGTTCGCCGCCGGCGCGGCGCGGCGATGCGTTCGATCCCGGGCGTAACCCGACTGCGCCCGGAGCGCCGCGGCCGCTCGGCAGCAGCACCGATGCCAACGAGCCGCCGCCCCCAGCCCCTAGCGTGCCGGCGCCCCGCCAGCCCGGCGCGCCGCTTGACCTCTCAAGCCTCTCGGCGCCGGCCACCGGCAGCCTTACTGCATCGGCGGGCGGCGATTTGCCGCCGCCGCCG
>DASZCJ010000407.1:0-12003 GCA_035943155.1 Xanthobacteraceae bacterium
GAAGTCGCCTTCGATGCCGAGCACCAGCGCGTTGAATTGCACATTGGCGCCAACTTGTCCGCCGCCGATGAACCCGCTCTTGTTGAACGTGTCGTGCGCTCCGCTGAACGGATCGGTCCACGACGAATCGGCAAAGCCGGCACCGATATTGCCGCCAACGTAAAATCCCGACCAATTGTAAACCGGCGGCGCATAGGCGACCGGCGCGACCGGGGCGGGCACCGGACGCCGCGGCAGATCGGCGGCTTGCGCCGAGCAAATGCAAGCGCAAGTGCAAAGAAATGTGCTGGCGGCAACCGCAATGCCGCCGAGGAATGCACGTGAATTCATGTAGACCTCCAGCCTCTTTCCCGACACGTGTTTCCCGACACGTGTCTCCCGAAACTTGCCCTACTGTTGCCCCTCGCCCGGGGGCAAATCGTCGGCGCTACCAAGCCGAAGCTCTTGGACAAAGCATGGTCGAGCGATGGCTGGAAAATGGCTTGCGCATTTTCGCGCGCGGTCTGCGTGCAAATTGTTCCGCGCGACGGATTTTTGCCGCACGTAATCCACATGAATGCCGATTAGACTCCGCGTGCCGGTGAGATTTTGATTGAATCGTCATGCCCGCGCTTGTCGCGGGCATCCACGCCTCAATTGCGGGACTCAAACTAAAGATGTGGATGGTCGGAACAAGTCCGGCCACGACGAACTATCAGTTCAATCTGAACTCGTCCGGCGTCAGCGCGACGCGATCTCGGCGCTATAGCTTTCGGGCGCAAAGCCCACCAGCATTTTGCCACGGCCGAGATCGAGCACCGGCCGCTTGATCATCGACGGCTGCCCCAGCATCAGCGCGACCGCTTTCTTCGCATCGAGGCCGTTCTTGTCCTTGTCAGGCAGTTTCCGAAATGTGGTGCCGGCGCGATTGAGCAACACTTCCCAACCGACTTTCTTGCACCATTCTTCGAGCTGCGCACGGTCGACGCCGGCGGTTTTGTAATCGTGAAAAGCGTATTCGACGCCACGCTTGTCGAGCCAGGCGCGCGCCTTCTTCATCGTGTCGCAGTTTTTGATGCCGTAGATGGTGACGGGCACAGCAACGTCCTCATTCCCGAGGATAGGCGCACAATGGGCATGCAAGAACAACAAAGCTCGGCACACATCAAGTTAAGCGATTGACCGTCTAGGCTACCGTAGCTGAGCTGGTTTCAACTCAGGATACTTTGCGACAATTGGATTTATGATCTCGAATAGCATGGCTCCCATAGAGTTTCCGATCATTCGTCGGTATTCATTAAATTCATCTTCGGTACACAACGGCTGAATTTCTGTCAGAACAGCATCCTGCTCTGCGGCGTTTCTTGTGACAACTTCCAATATGATCTGGGCTGCATCTTGTGACATCCTCTCGTCCTCCACGCCCTACTCCCACTCAATCGTCGCCGGCGGTTTGCTTGTCACGTCATAGACCACGCGGTTGACGCCCTTCACCTCATTGACGATGCGGGTCGCCACCGCGCCGATGAAATCCATCGCGAAGGGATAAAAATCTGCCGTCATGCCGTCGGTCGAGGTGACTGCGCGCAAGCCGACGACGTAATCGTAAGTGCGGAAATCGCCCATGACGCCGACGGTGCGTACCGGCAACAGCACCGCGAAGGCCTGCCAGATATCGTCGTACAGGCCGGCGCGGCGGATTTCCTCGATGAAAACATCGTCGGCGAGCCGCAAAATGTCGAGCTTCTTGCGGGTAATCGCGCCGGGACAGCGGATCGCGAGACCGGGGCCGGGGAAAGGATGCCGGCCGACGAAAGCCTCCGGCAGGCCGAGCTCGCGGCCGAGCGCGCGCACCTCGTCCTTGAACAATTCACGCAGCGGCTCGACCAGCTTCATGTTCATGCGCGCCGGCAAGCCGCCGACATTATGGTGCGATTTGATCGTGACCGACGGTCCGCCGGTGAATGAGACGCTCTCGATCACGTCGGGATAGAGCGTGCCCTGGGCCAGAAATTCGGGCGATCCTTTCCCATCTTTTGCGATCTTCTTTGCTTCGGCTTCGAAAACGTCGATGAATAATTTGCCGATGGTTTTGCGTTTTTGTTCCGGCTCGTCGACGCCTTCGAGCGCTTTGAGAAACGTATCCTCCGCCCGAACATGAAGGAGCGGAATATTGTAATGATCGCGAAACAGCGTGACGACGCGCTCGCCTTCGCCCAACCGCAGAAGACCGTGATCGACCAACACGCAGGTAAGCTGGTCGGCAATTGCTTCATGGATGAGCACCGCGGTGACGGCGGAATCGACGCCGCCGGACAGCCCGCAGATCACTCTGCCTTTGCCGACTTGGCGGCGGATCTTTTCAATCGCCTCGTCCTTGAACGCGCGCATGGTCCAATCGCCGGTGCAGCTGGCAATCTTGCGCACGAAGTTGCGCAGGATCGCAGCGCCATGCGGCGTGTGCACGACTTCAAGGTGAAACTGCGTGGCGTAAAACTTCCGCGCCTCGTCGGCGATCATGGCGATCGGCGCATTTGGCGAGGTGGCGATTGCGGTGAACCCCGGCGGCGGCTTGGTGACGCGATCGCCGTGGCTCATCCACACCGGATAACGTTGACCGATCTGCCAGACGTCCTCGATCAGCGGCGAAGTTTTTTGGATTTCAATTTCGGCGCGGCCAAATTCGCGATGATGCCCGCCTTCGACCACGCCGCCGAGCTGTTGCGCCATTGCCTGCTCGCCGTAGCAGATGCCGAGCACCGGAACGCCGGCCTCGTAGATGGCTTCCGGCACAAGCGGCGCGTCCTTATCGAGCACTGAAGCGGGCCCGCCCGAGAGAATGATTCCCTTCGGCTTGAGCGCGCGCAGCGCGGCCTCGGCCTTCTGAAACGGTGCGATTTCGCAATAGACCTTCTCTTCGCGCACGCGCCGGGCGATAAGCTGGGTCACCTGCGAACCGAAATCGACGATGAGAATCTTGTCGTGGGATGCCATAGCGGGTTCTACCCCCACCCTACCCTCCCCCGCTAGCGGGGGAGGGATAAAGGGAGGGGGCCTGTCGAGAACTTAGGCGAGAAGTCATGACATAAGCAGACCTAACATCAAGAAGACCGCTGACATTGCAACACGCTGACGAAAAACCCGTCCGTCTCGGTGCGCCGCGGCGTCATGAGTAATCCCTCGTTGGAGGTAAGCACCGCGTGCAGGAAAAGATAGGCGCGCTCGCCCAAGACCTTCACGACATCGGCCGGCTTTTCCACGGAAAATTCCGGGTGGTGCGCTATGAAGGCCCCGACGCGATCGCCGTTCTCCTCGGCCAGGACCGAGCAGGTGACATAGGCAATCCGCCCGCCCGGCTTGACCAGGGCCGCGGCCCGCTCAAGCACCGCCTCCTGTTCCTTGATGCGCTCCGCCAGCGCCCCCGGCCGAATCCGCCATTTGGCATCCGGGTTACGCCGCCAAGCGCCGGTACCCGTGCACGGCGCGTCGATCATCACCAGATCGGCACGGCCGTTCAGGTCAGCAAGAACATCGCCGCCACTGTCCGCGCCAGCCTTTGTCGCCCGAAAGCTACCAGGCGTGCGCACCTGAACATTGCGCACGCCGGCGCGAGCAAGCCGCGCATGGATCGGCGCCAGACGGCGCTTGTCGAGATCGGTGGCATAGATTTGGCCGCGGTTTTCCATCGCAGCGGCAAGAGCCAGAGTCTTGCCGCCGGCGCCGGCGCAAAGATCGATCACGTGTTCGCCAGGTTTTGCCCGTGCCAAAAGAGCGGCGAGCTGCGATCCCTCGTCCTGAATTTCGATTCGGCCTTTGAGGAAAATCGGTTCGGCATGGATGGCCGGACTTTTCGCTTCGGCCGCAAGCCGGATGCGCATGCCGATCGGCGACCAGCGCGTCGGCTCGGCTTTGAGCTGTTCAAGCTTCGAAAGCGCGTCATCGCGTTCAGCGGCGAGCGTATTGACGCGCAAGTCGAGCGGGGCGCGGCTTGCAAGTGCGGCGCCTTCCGCCGCTCGCTCATCGCCGAACACGCGCGCTAAATGCGCGTCGAGCCATTCCGGATAATCGCCTTCGATATGCGCGGGCGCGCCGGCCAGCGAACCGGCCGCAAGCGCCGTTGTTTCCACCTCGGAGAGTGGCTCCGGCGCATAGCGCGCGCCATCGCACAGCGCGGCAATCGCTGCGGTATCGAGCCCGCGCTCCCGTCGCAGCATACCGAGCATGGCCGCACGCGGGCTTGCCTCCCCCATCAACCAAGCCGATGAGGATTTTCGGCGCAACGCGTCATAGACAAGACCGGCGATTGCCGCGCGATCGCTGGAGCCGGCAAAGCGATGCGACAGTCCCCAATCCTTGAGCGCGTCGGTCGCAGGCCGCCGCCGCGCTTCGATCTCGGCGAACACCTCGATCGCGGCGGACAGTCGGGCCGAAGGTGTCATGCGTACACGCTTGGCGGCTTGGCGCCGTCACTTCTTTCTGCGCGAAAGCGCGACGGTGCCGCGCGCACCGTGCCGCTGCCGCACGCGGCGGCGTAGCTCCTCAATGGCCTCAGCCAGATCGCGGACATGCAGCGCTTTCGGCGCCTTGCCAGCTTTTACGCTCACTCGCATGCGCCGCAGCAGATCGTCGTCATGCTCGTCCCGATACGGCTTGAGGTCGAGATCCTTCGGTACTTTGGTCAGGCGCTCGTCGCCAATGGTTTTCACATGTTTTTGCATGAAGCGGTCGTAGTCGCGCCACTTGATACCGGCGGCGCGCACGGCGGCCTCCTCGGCGCGGGTCGCGATCTGGTGCGCGTGAAGATAGTGCAGCCCGAGCTGATCGATCAGCGACTTCTCGACCTCTTCGTGCAGAATAAGAAAGCGATCGGTTTCGACGCTGCGGCCGCGAAGCTTGAACGCGCGCGGCATGTGACGGTCGATGTAGATCGTTTTGCCATCGAGGCTGTAGCCGGCGAGATAAGGCACGTCATGGGCGCGGTCGAGTTTTTTGACCCGCCGTACCACGGCGTCGAGCGCGCGATCCATCATCAGGCTTGAGACATACCATTCGGGCAATCTAAGCCTTTTATGCGGCGCCGTCGGATGGCAAAAATTAAGCGGCATCGGACTAAACTCAATCCTTTCAGACTCGATCGTGTCAGACCCAATCGTATCAAACCCAAGGGCTGGTCAGTATCTCGACCATGTAAATGAGCCACATGATCGCGAGAACGACAGCCGAGACGGCGAAGAATGCGCCGCGCAGTCTGATCTGATTGCTCGTCACGTGCACATAGGCTTGGAGATAGCGAAAGATCACAAATATCCAGGCCAACACAACAAACAAGATACCGGCGTGACGCGTGAAATAAGCAAGAATGGTGAGGACGTAAAACAGCACCGGTAGTTCGAATTGATTGCTGTAGGAATAGCCAACCTGCAGACTGCGCTGCGACCAGTTCGGCTCGCGCAGGGATACGTCCTCCGCTCGTGTCACTCCTGAACTAAAGTCGCGCGTCCGCAACGGCGCAAGCCAGAACAACAGTACGAAGGTGAGGATCACTTCCAGAAAAAGCGGTAGCAATACTTCTTGAATAGTCATCGCTTCATCCCCCAGCTCATGTGATTCGTGCCAGCGGTCGCTGACCGACTCATAAAGACCGCTATAGTTTGACGCTGATCGCGGTTTCGCCCTTCTCATCAACCAGTGCGCTGCGCCACGATTTTCCCTCGAACAGCGCCTTGCGCACGGCATCGGCGGTTCCGCCATGGCTGAGATTTGCGGTGATCAACGTACCGCCGGTGCGCAGCAATCCGCGCAACGCCTTATGCAAGCCGGGCGCCGGCGTGCCGCCGTCGAAAAACGCCACGTCATAGCCGGGATCGAGCGTCGGCAGGACGCTGGCAAACTCGCCCTCGTGCACGATGATCCGGTGATCCAAGCCCGCCGCAGCAATGTTTTCGCGCGCAAGCTGCACGTGCTCCGGGTCGCGTTCGATTGTGTCGACCGTTGCGCCAGGCGGGCCGGACGCGAAGGATAAGGCGGTGTAGCCGAGCGCCGTTCCGAGCTCCAGAATCCGGCGCGCATTGGCCGCTCCGGCCAAGGCCGCCAGCAGCGGCCCGTTGCTGTAGGGAAAGGCGCTGCAGCCGTGTTGCGCGCGATGCGCATTGGTGGCGTTGCGAATCTTAGCGAACGGATCGGGCGCCGCGGCTGACATCGCAACTAGCCCCGGCTCGGGTAATTTGGGCTCTCGCGCGTGATCGTGACGTCGTGAACATGGCTCTCGCGAAGCCCGGCGCTGGAAATCCGCACGAACTCGGCCTTCTGGTGGAATTCCGCGAGGTCCTTGGCGCCGACATAGCCCATCGCCGCGCGCAACCCGCCGACGAGCTGATGCACCACATTGGCGACCGGGCCTTTATACGGCACCTGGCCCTCGATGCCTTCGGGCACGAGCTTGAGCGTGTCTTTGATCTCTTGCTGGAAATAGCGGTCGGCGGAGCCGCGCGCCATAGCGCCGACCGAACCCATGCCGCGATAGGTCTTGTACGAACGGCCTTGGTAGAGAAATACTTCGCCGGGCGTTTCGTCAGTGCCGGCGAGCAACGAGCCGACCATGGCACAGTCGGCGCCGGCGGCGAGCGCTTTTGCCAGATCTCCGGAATATTTTATTCCGCCATCGGCGATCACCGGCGTGTTGCTCTTTAACGCCACCTCGACGGCATCCATGATCGCCGTGAGTTGCGGCACGCCAACGCCAGCGACCACGCGTGTGGTGCAGATCGACCCCGGGCCGATTCCTATCTTGATGGAATCAGCGCCGGCATCGATCAAGGCTTTTGCGCCCTCCGCGGTCGCGATATTGCCGGCAACAACTTGCACCGCGTTCGACATGCGCTTGATGCGGGTTACCGTGTCGAGCACGCGCCGGGAATGACCGTGGGCGGTGTCCACCACCACCAGGTCGACACCGGCATCGATCAGGCGTTCGCTGCGCGCGTAACCGGCTTCGCCCACCGAGGTCGCAGCGGCAACGCGCAGCCGCCCTTGTTCGTCTTTGCAGGCGATCGGATACGCCACCGCTTTTTCGATATCTTTGACCGTGATGAGGCCGACGCAGCGATAGCCGCTGTCGACCACCAGAAGCTTCTCGATGCGATGTTGATGCAAGAGGCGCTTGGCTTCGTCCTGCTTGACGCCTTCGCGCACCGTGACGAGATCCTCCTTGGTCATCAGCTCGGCGACTTTTTGGCGCTTGTCGGTGGCAAACCGCACATCGCGGTTGGTGAGTATGCCGACGAGCTTTCCGGCGCGGCCGTTGCCGCCGCCTTCGACGACCGGAATGCCGGAAATGTGATGCTCTTGCATCAATGCCAGCGCGTCGGCGAGCGTCGCTTCGGGATGGATCGTGACCGGATTCACGACCATGCCGGATTCGTATTTCTTCACCTGCCGCACCTGGGCGGCTTGGGCTTCGGGATCGAGATTGCGGTGGAGAACGCCAATGCCGCCGGACTGCGCCATGGCGATCGCCATATGCGCTTCGGTCACAGTATCCATCGCCGAGGCGATGATCGGAATATTGAGCCGGATGTTAGGAGTAACGCGGGAGCGGACGTCCACCTCCGACGGCATCACGTCGGAAAGGCCCGGCTTCAATAGCACGTCGTCGAAGGTGTATGCTTCGCGCGGTAAGTCTCTTGAAGTCGCTGCCATTGCCAACTCCGCATGGCCCGAAATGGCGGAAGCCGCGCGGGCGAGTAGATGTCCCTCGTCCGAGTCGACGGCCCGCTTCTCGGCCCGCTTTTGGGTTGGCGGCGGTCGATAGCACGCTTCGGCCGCAATTGATAGACCTTGCGACGAGGGCCTGTAACGAGCCTTGTGATGAGCTTTCGGGGCGAAATACCGGAGGAATCGCGATGAAATCGGCAATCGATCGTCGTCAATTCGGCATCCGCGGGCTTGCCGCGGGCGCCGCCATTGCCGCTGGCGCGCTTCCCGCCGGCAGCGGCGCACTCGCCCAAGCCGCGCCATTAAAGATTCGCGTCGGTTGGGTGGTCGTGCCGGCTTCGACCGCGCCCTTGGTGCTGGAGAAAAAGGAGCTGCTCAAGCACTTCGGCAAGTCCTATGTCGCCGAGGCGACGCGCTTTGAGGGCACCCCGCCGGTCATCACCGCGCTTGCCGCCGGCGAACTCGATGTTGGACCGCTCGCCTTTTCGTCTTTCGGCCTCGCCATTCAAAATGCGCGATTGGATGACCTGCGCGTGATCTGCGATGAAATCCAGGACGGCGTGCCGGGCCACGGCTCCAATGAGTTCATGGTGCGCAACGACGGCCAGATCAAAACCGTCGCGGATCTCAAGGGCAAAGTACTCGCCACCAACGCCATGGGCAGCGCTGTCGACATTGCCATGCGCGCAATGCTGCGGCGGAGCGGGCTCGAAGCCAACAGAGATTATACCGTGGTCGAGGCGCCCTTCCCCGCCATGCGCGCGATGCTGGGGGAAAAGAAAGCCGATCTGATCAGCGCGGTACCGCCGTTCTCGCTCGACCCCGATCTGCGTGCCATCGCTCATACGCTGTTCACGCAGCACGATGCGTTCGGCGTCACTCAGCTCACGATGTGGACAGCGCGAGAAAACTTCATCCAAAAGAACCGCGCGGCGTTAGTCGATTTTCTCGAAGACGCCGTACGCGCCATTCGTTGGTATGTCGATCCAAAAAATCACGACGAAGCAGTCGCCATCGTGGCGCGCCTAAACAAAGCGCCGCCGGCGCGGATGGATTGGGCGTTTACCAGCCGCGATCAATACCGCGATCCGAACGGCACGCCGAACCTGAGCGCGTTGCAAAACAATCTCAAGCAGCAGAAAGAAGTCGGATTTCTTAAAGATGATCTCGACGTGCAAAAATACTCCGACCTCAGCATGGTCGGCGAAGCGGCGAAGCGGCTCGGCTGATGCTCCCATGCGCGCCGCCGACCGGCTGCGTCATCAAACCATAGAGCACGATCCCGAAAAGTGGATACCGGTTTCCCGCCGCGCGAAGCCCAAGCGCCGGTTTGTCGTTTCGTTCGATGCTTCGGCGGGCGTGGCAGGTCGGAAAAGAGGTGCTCAAACAATGAGCTAAAGCGAAATGGCAATTCAACCTAAAATCATTTCGCTTTAGCCGGCAAGAATGCAATCGCCTCCCGCCGATCGCATCGTACCGCTGATCGTGGCGACCGCGCTGTTCATGGAAAACATGGACTCCACGGTTATCTCGACGTCGCTGCCTGCGATCGCGCAGGCGCTCGATACCAATCCGCTGGCGTTAAAGCTCGCCGTCACGTCTTATCTGCTGTCACTCGCGATCGGCATCCCGGCGAGCGGCTGGACCGCCGACCGGTTCGGCACGCGCAATGTGTTCCGCGCGGCGATCGGTGTGTTCGTACTCGGCTCGATCGGCTGCGCCGCCTCGCACTCGCTCCAAGAATTCGTGTTTGCGCGGATCGTGCAGGGCCTGGGCGGAGCGATGATGACGCCGGTCGGGCGACTCATCATGGTGCGTAGCATCGATAAGCAGCGCCTGGTCCACGCCATGTCGCTCGTCACCATGCCGGCGCTGATCGGACCGATCTGCGGCCCGCCGCTCGGCGGCTTCATCACTACTTATGCGTCTTGGCATTGGATTTTTTTGATCAACGTGCCGATTGGCCTTATCGGCATCGCCTTGGCATCGCGCTTCATCGCCAATATCCGGATCGAGCGGCCGGACCCGTTTGACTTTATCGGCTTTTTGCTTTCCGGCTGTGCTGTTGCCGGACTGGCGTTCGGCCTCTCGGCGATGGGGCTCGACTTCCTGCCGACGAGCGTTGTGGCATCGCTATTGTGCGGCGGCGCAATTGCTGCGGCGGCCTATGTGATCCATGCCAGATACGCACCGGCACCGATCCTCGACCTCAATCTTTTACGCTTACCAACCTTTCGCGCTAGCATCTTTGGTGGCTTCTTGTTTCGACTCGGTATCGGGGCGCTGCCATTTTTGCTGCCGCTGTTGTTGCAGGTCGGCTTTAATCTGACGCCTTTTCAATCCGGCCTTATCACGTTCACCGCCGCGCTCGGCGCAATGTTCATGAAAGCCGCCGTCGCCAGCGTGCTGCGCCATTTCGGCTATCGCAATGTGCTGCTCTATAACGCGCTGATCAGCAGCGCCTTTTTGGCGGCCTGCGCCAGCTTCGTGCAGGGAATGCCGTTCGCCGCGATGGTTGCGATTCTGCTGTCAGGCGGCTTTTTTCGCTCGCTGCAATTTACCAGCATCAACACGATCGCTTATGCCGAGATCGAACCGGCCAAAATGAGCCGCGCCACCGCGATGGTTTCAGCCGCGCAACAGCTCGCATTATCGACCGGCGTTGCGGTCGGCGCCTTGGTGGTCGAACTCATGTTGCGGCTCAAGCATTCGCCGACCATCGCCATTAACGATTTTCCGCCGGCCTTCTTGTTCGTTGGGCTATTGTCGGCGAGCGCCGCTTTCATCTTCATGCGGCTGCCGCCCGATGCCGGCGCGGAGCTCTCGGGAAGGAAGACAGGGCCTTAACGTGAAGGGTTGTGACCGGTAATGCCTCAGGCGCGAAACCCCTTCGCCAACAGATAAAGCTCGGCCGAATCGGTTCGGCTCGCCGGCGGCTTGACGTGCTTGACGGTGGCGAAGTCGCGTTTGAGCTCGGCAAGGAGTTTCGCTTCGGTGCCGCCTTGCAGCACTTTGCAGAGAAACACCCCGCCGGGCGCAAGGACTTCGCGGGCGAAATCGGCAGCCGCTTGGGCGAGCGCCATGATGCGCAGATGATCGGTCTGGCGATGGCCGGTCGCATTCGCTGCCATATCGGACAGAACAACGTTGGCCTTTCCGGCCGCGCCGCTACCGAGCATCGCCTTGAGACGCTCGGGCGCGGATGGATCGAGAAAATCGAGCTGTAAAAATTCGACGCCGGGGATCGGCTTTACGTCGAGGATATCCAGCGCGATCACGCGGCCTTTGGCGCCGACGCGGCCGGCAGCGATCTCGCTCCAGCCGCCGGGGGCCGCACCGAGATCGACGACACGGGCGCCGCTTTTGAGAACTTTATGCCGATCGTCGATTTCGGCGAGCTTGTAAGCGGCCCGTGAGCGCAAGCCCTCACGTTTGGCGCGCGCCACATAGGGATCGCTGATCTGGCGCGTGAGCCAGGCGCGTGACGATGCCGTGCGGGGTTTTTGGTCCTTAAGCCGCGTCATTGTCACTTAGAGCACGATCCGCTTACGTTGAATCATTGAGTGCCCCAAACGCCGTCCTCGCACATCATCTCGACGAGCATGCCTTCGCGCAGCCCACGATCCGCAACCCGCAGCCGTTGGCAGGGGAACTTGCGGCGAATGGCATCGAGGATGGCGCAGCCGGCGAGCACAAGATCGGCGCGCTCGGCGCCGATGCAAGGATTGGCGGCGCGCTGTTCGAAACTCATTGCCATGAGTTCAGCGACCACGCGCGAAATCTCGTCGTCGGTCAGCCAGCAGCCGTCAACGCGCCGTCGGTCGTAACGCGGCAACCGCAAATAAACGCCGGCGATCGTCGTGACCGTGCCCGAGGTGCCGAGCGTATGGAAAGTGCCAAGATCGCCGCAATGATCGGCCGCAAACCGATCGACGAATGTAGCAACCTCATCCACCATGGCGTCATAGATTTCGTGCGACACGCTCTTGCCGCCGTAGCGCTCTGCCAGCGTCACGACGCCAACCGGCAGCGAAGCCCAGCCGACGATTTCCGGCGTCGGCGGGCCGCTTCGGCCGGGGCGCGAGCGATTAAGCCGCACCAATTCCGACGATCCGCCGCCAATATCGAACAGAATGATGCCGTTCGCGCCGGGATCGAACAGTTCGGTGCAGCCCGTTGCCGCAAGTCTCGCCTCAGTGGCCGAATCGATGATTTCCAGTTCGAGGCCGGCTTCTTTGGCGACGCGCGAGCGAAACTCCTCGCCGTTTTCCGCCGCGCGACAGGCCGCCGTGGCAATCAGTCTGGCCCGCG
>DASZCJ010000408.1:0-1732 GCA_035943155.1 Xanthobacteraceae bacterium
GGACGAATATTCGCGCACCGCGGTGGCGAACATCTACGCGGTCGGCGACGTGACGAACCGGATCAACTTGACGCCGGTCGCAATTCGCGAGGGCCACGCCTTCGCCGATACGGTATTCGGCGGCCGGCCGACCAAGGTCGATCATACCAATGTGCCGACCGCAGTATTCTCGGATCCCGAGATCGGCACGGTCGGGCTCACCGAGGCGCAGGCGCGGGAGCGGCTTGCGCAAACCGACATCTACAAGGCGATGTTCAAGCCGCTCAAAGCAACGCTGTCTGGCCGCGACACGACTGTCCTGATGAAGCTCGTGGTCGATGGGCTCTCCGATCGCCTCGTCGGTTGCCATGTCGTCGGCGAGGGGGCGGCCGAAATCGCTCAAGTCGCCGCCGTCGCGGTGAAGATGGGCGCAAAAAAGGCCGACTTCGACGCGACCATGGCTTTGCATCCGACCGCCGCCGAGGAGCTGGTGACGATGCGGAAGCGGTCGGCGACCTACGCGCGCGTGGCTGCCGAATAGTTAATTAAATCGCAGCCTGTCTGGCGTACCGTCGTGGCGCACTGTCGCGGCTCGGCATGCCCGTGTATAAGGGCGCCGATCGTGCTTGCCCGCTTGCCAGTCAGCGGCAGTCGAGGCGATTGAAGCCACGCACCCATTGAGAGCTTTTTGTTGGGCGTCTTGGAAGCGCGGAAACGGAGATAGTTTAATGTCCAGGCGGTTGAATGCGGCGCGATGGAGCCCGGATTGGAGCCCAGATTCCTGGCGGGCCAAGCCGATCGTGCAGATGCCGGATTACCCCGATGCCAAGGCGCTCGGCGAGGTCGAAGCGCAACTTGCGACTTTTCCGCCGCTCGTCTTTGCCGGGGAGGCGCGCAATCTGAAAAAGGCGTTGGCGCAGGTTGCCGTGGGCGATGCGTTCCTGTTGCAAGGCGGCGACTGCGCGGAAAGCTTCGCCGAGCACGGCGCCAACAACATTCGCGACTTTTTCCGTCTGTTCCTACAAATGGCCGTGGTGCTGACCTATGCCGCCGCCTCGCCGGTTGTGAAGGTCGGCCGCATTGCCGGCCAGTTTGCCAAGCCGCGCACCTCGCCGACCGAGAAGCGCGGCAATGTCGAACTTCCGGTCTATCGGGGCGACATCATCAACGGCATCGATTTCACCGCGGAAGCACGCACGCCCGATCCGCGGCGGCAATTGGAGGCCTATCGCCAATCGGCCGCGACGCTCAATTTGCTGCGCGCCTTTGCCACCGGCGGCTATGCCAATCTCGCGAACGCACATCAATGGATGCTGTCATTCGTCAAGGACAGCCCGCAATCCAAGCGTTACCAGGAACTCGCCAACCACATCACCGAGGCGCTCGGATTCATGCGCGCCTGCGGTGTCGATCCGAGCCTGCACACCGAATTACGCACGACCGATTTTTTCACCAGCCACGAGGCACTGCTGCTCGGCTATGAGCAGGCTTTCACGCGGGTCGATTCCACGACCGGCGATTGGTACTGCACGTCGGGCCATATGGTTTGGGTCGGCGATCGCACCCGCCAGGCGGACCATGCCCATATCGAGTATTGCCGTGGCATCAAAAATCCGCTCGGGCTGAAAACCGGCCCGACGCAAAAGGCGGACGAGCTGTTGCGCCTCCTCGACATTCTCGATCCGGATAACGAGCCCGGCCGTTTGACGCTGATCTGCCGCGTCGGCGCGGAGAAGGCTGCCGATTTGCTGCC
>DASZCJ010000409.1:0-11630 GCA_035943155.1 Xanthobacteraceae bacterium
GATCCGCAAGGATGGCGTGCCAAAAATTCCGCACGAACAAATCGATCCATCGAATCCGTGGACGCATTTTCGCGAGGCGAGCTGGGAGGAAGCGCTCGATCGCGCCGCGGCCGGCTTGAAGAAAATCCGCGATCGCGACGGCTCGAAGGCGCTCGCCGGCTTCGGCTCGGCCAAAGGGTCGAATGAAGAAGCTTACCTATTCCAGAAGCTCGTCCGCACCGGCTTCGGCACCAACAATGTCGATCATTGCACGCGGCTGTGTCACGCCTCGTCGGTCGCCGCCTTGATGGAAGGGATTGGCTCAGGCGCGGTGTCGGCGACCTTCAACGAGTGCAAAAATTCAGAAGTCATTTTTGTCATCGGCGCCAACCCGACCGAGAACCATCCGGTGGCGGCGACCTTTTTCAAGCAAGCCGCCAAGCGCGGCGCAACGCTGATCGTGGCCGATCCGCGCGGCCAGGCGCTCAAGCGCCATGCCACCCATATGATGCAATTCAAGCCGGGGACCGATGTCGCGCTGCTCAACGGCATGCTCAATACGATCGTTGCCGAGAAGCTTTACGACGAGCAATACATCCAAACTTATGTCGAAGGCTTCAGGCAATTCGCCGAAAGCATCAAGGACTACACGCCGGAAGAGATGGCGCCCGTCTGTGGCATCGAGGCCGATATTATCCGCACGGTCGCGCGCAAATTCGCCCGCGCCAAAGCGGCGATCATCTTCTGGGGCATGGGCATCTCACAGCATACCCACGGCACCGACAATGCGCGCTGCCTGATCGCGTTGTCGTTGATCACGGGCCAAATCGGCCGGCCCGGCACCGGCCTGCATCCGCTACGCGGGCAAAACAACGTGCAAGGCGCCTCGGACGCCGGGCTCATTCCGATGTTCTTCCCGGACTACAAATCGGTCGAAGATCCGCAGATCCGCGCCCGCGTTGAGGCTGCCTGGGGCGCCAAGCTCGATCCGAAGAAGGGTCTCACCGTGGTCGAGATCATGGATGCGGTCCACGCTGATGTGATCAAGGGCATGTACATCATGGGTGAAAATCCCGCGATGTCGGATCCAGATCTCAATCACGCGCGTGAAGCGTTGGCCCATCTCGAACATCTTGTCGTGCAGGACCTGTTCCTCACCGAGACCGCGGTTTATGCCGACGTCGTCCTGCCGGCCTCGGCTTGGCCGGAAAAGGACGGCACGGTCACCAATACCAATCGCCAAGTGCAGATGGGCCGCCAGGCGCTGCCGCTGCCGGGCGACACGCGGCACGATTGGTGGCTCATTCAGGAAATTGGCCGGCGTATCGGTCTGCCGTGGAATTACCGCGGCCCCGAGGAGCTCTATGCCGAGATGGCGTCGCTCATGCCATCGCTCGACAACATCTCCTGGGAACGCGTGCAGCGCGAGGGCGCGGTCACTTATCCGGCCGACGCGCCGGATGAGCCTGGTCACGATGTGGTGTTCGACAAGGGTTTCCCGCGGCCAGGCGGCTTCGGCAAGCTTGTTGCGGCAAAGCTGCAGCCGCCCGCCGAAACGCCGAACGAGGACTATCCGTTCATCCTCACCACCGGCCGCCAGCTCGAACATTGGCATACCGGAGCCATGACCCGCCGCGCGACGACGCTCGATGCCTTGGAGCCGAGCGCGGTTGCCTCGGTATCGCGCGGTACTCTCGCAAAGCTCGGCATTAAAGCGGGTGATCCGATTCGCGTGTCGACGCGCCGCGGCGTCGTGGAATTGGCGTCGCGTCAGGACGACGCCATTCCCGACGGGGTCGTGTTCATTCCATTCGCGTTCGTCGAGGCGGCCGCCAATCTCCTCACCAATCCGGCGCTCGATCCGTTCGGCAAGATTCCGGAATTCAAATACTGCGCCGCGCGCGTTGAGGCCGTCGATCCAGCGACGAAAATAGCGGCGGAGTAGAGCGAATTTAGTTCTTGTCTTTGTAATACGCTTCGACCGGGCCATTGAGCTTGATCGTCAATGGATTGCCGTAACGATCTTTGGTCTTGCCCACTTCGACACGAACCCAACCTTCGCTGACGCAATATTCGCCGACATTGGTCTTCTCGACGCCCTTGAAGCGTATGCCAATGTCGCGTTTGAGCGCGTCCGCTTTGTAAAACGGACTGCGCGGGTCGTTGGACAACCGGTCGGGCGGAGTGTCTGTCGGTGGTGAAGCTTTCTTAGCCAATTGATCCTAATCCCCAGTCAACCTAATCCCAAAGTGAACCTAATCCATCGGTGCGATATTGGCATCCTTACCGAGCTTGATCATGGCCGCAACATCGTCGGCAAAGAATTTTGCGAACTGATCCGGGGTCATCGGCCGTGGCTGGACGCCCAAGTGCTGCAATTTCTCCTCAATCGCCGGCATCGCCAGCGCCTTGTTGACCTCGCGATTGAGTTTCTCGACGATCAGCCGCGGGGTCTTGGCCGGCGCTGAGATCCCGCCCCAGAACAGATACTCGGCATTCGGATAGCCGGCCTCGGCGATGGTCGGCACATCGGGCAATGACTGCGCCCGCGCCGGCGTCGAAACCGCGAGCGCCACCACTTTGCCCTGCTTGATCAGCGGCAGCGCCGGCGCGATCGGCAGAAAATAAAAATCGATCCGCCCGGTCATCAGATCGGACAGCGCTTCCACCGGACCGCGATAGGGAATGTGCTGGACCGCCAATCCGGCCGCCAGGCGAAACCGCTCGCCGGCAATATGCGAGGCGGAGCCGATTCCGGCCGAAGCAAAATCGAGCTGCCCTGGCCTTGTTTTGGCTGCTGCCACAAGCGCGGCGACAGTGTTGAAGTTTTTGTCCGGCGCGGCGACGAGGACACTCGGCTGCGCGCCGAGCATCGCGATCGGCACAAGGTCATGGAGTTCGTCGTAGGGCAGGGCGCTGTGCAGAATGACCGCCGAGCTCATCGAGGCCGAGCCCAACAGCAGCGTATAGCCGTCAGGCTCCGCCCGCACCACCGAGGCAACCCCAACAATCCCACCGCCGCCGGGGCGGTTCTCAACGACAAATGTCTGACCGATCTGCTGGCTGACCTGATCGAGCACCAACCGCGCCACGACGTCATTGGCGCTGCCGGCGGTGAACGGGCTTACCACCAGGACCGGGCGCGTTGGCCAATCCTGCGCGGCGGCTGGGCTGCAGGCGCCGAGCACGGTCAACAGGCTGGCCACCAAGACAAAGGTCATTCGCAGAGTCATGCTTTGGATATTCTGATATGAACGTGCCGGCGTGCCAGCCCGATGAAATTTGCGGATTTCATCGGCACGTCGTTCCGGTCTAAACTTGGCCCATGTCACTCATCGCCAATGCCACCCCTTGCGTCACCGGCTCCGGCCCTAGTCGCCACGACTGGACGCGGCAGGAAATCGGCACGCTATTCGAACTGCCGTTTCCGGAGCTGATGTTCCGCGCGCAGAGCGCGCATCGTGAGCATTTCGATCCGACCGAGGTGCAGATTTCGACGCTCTTGTCGATCAAGACCGGCGGCTGCCCGGAGGATTGCGCCTATTGCCCGCAGAGCGCGCGCTACGACACCGGCGTCCGCGCCAAGAAGCTGATGCCGCTCGAGACGGTGCTGGCGGAAGCCCGCGCCGCCAAAAGCGCAGGCGCGAGCCGATTCTGCATGGGAGCGGCTTGGCGTTCACCCAAAGATCGGGAGCTCGATTCGGTCTGTGAGATGGTCGAAGCGGTTAAGGGGCTCGGGCTCGAGGCCTGCGCCACGCTCGGCATGTTGACTGCTACGCAGGCGCGCCGGCTGAAAGAATCCGGCCTGGATTATTACAATCACAACCTCGATACCTCGCCGGAATTTTACGGGCAGATCATCACCACGCGCGTCTATCAGGACCGGCTGGAGACACTGGATCACGTGCGCGCGGCCGGCATCCATGTCTGCTGCGGCGGCATTGTCGGCATGGGCGAGACGCGCGCCGACCGCGTCGGCATGATTGCAGCTTTGGCCTGCCTGCCGGTGCACCCGGAATCGGTGCCGATCAACATGCTGGTCCGCGTCGCCGGCACGCCGCTCGGTGACGAGCCGATGCTCGATCCGCTCGAATTCGTGCGTACCATCGCCGTCGCCCGCATCACGATGCCGCGCGCGGTGGTGCGGCTCTCAGCCGGGCGTGAAGATATGAGTGAAGAGACGCAGGCGCTTTGTTTCCTCGCCGGCGCCAATTCGATCTTTTATGGGCCGAAGCTTCTCACCACGCCCAATCCCGAACGCGACCGCGATCGTGTGCTGATCGAGAAGCTGGGTTTGAGCCCGATGGAGCCTGGCACGAATTAGTGATGCCAGCAGCTCGGCCTTGTCCCCTATACCGGTATTCGGTATAATACGGCTGATGATCGGCTCTTTTGGTGACAAAGCTACGGAAGCGCTTTTCCGTGATGAGAGAGTTCGTCAATTTGAAGGGATCGCCCGTCGAGCCAAACGAAAGCTCGAAGCGGTTAATGCCGCGAGCCGTTTGGACGACTTGACGATACCTCCATCCAATCGGCTGGAGAAGCTCAGGGATGATCTAAAGGAATTTCACTCAATCCGTATCAATGATCAATGGCGAGTGATTTTCAAATGGATCGACGGCGAACCTCATGAGGTTCGGATCGTGGACTATCACTAAGGAGAAACGACAATGGCGCAAAACGAGTTTGCCCCGATTACACCCGGTGAAATGCTGAAGGAGGAATTTCTGACTGAATACGGTCTTTCGCAGAATCAGCTCGCGAAAGCTATTGGGATTTCGCCGAACCGGATCGCCGAAATCGTAAACAACCGCCGCCGCATCACTGCCGACACTGCGCTCAGGCTAAGCCTCTATTTTGGCAATAGCGCGGAGTTTTGGATGAATCTGCAGAGCCATTATGATCTCAAATTGGCAAAGCGAAATCTCAGACCGCAAGATGCCAAGCGCATTAAGGCCCGGCGAGCGGCGTAAAAATAATCTTCACACCCCGGCGGCGCCGCCATCCGCGCGCGGGTCGTGCGCACCTTCGCAAGCGCCGTTCGGGTGCAGCACGACCGCCCCGGCATGGCCCATAACGTCCGAATAGGGCTCAGATAATACGTCGATATCGTGCCCGGCCCCGGCGAGTGCGTCGATCAGTTGCCCGTCGAAGCGCGGTTCCAGGCGCAGTGCCGTGCGCGGCGCGCCCCACGTGCGTCCTAGCACGTAGCGCGGCCGATCGACCGCTTCCGATAGCGGCTGGCCGTAATCCACGTAGCGGGTGAACACCGCGGCTTGGGTCTGCGGCTGGCCGTCACCGCCCATGCAGCCATAGGCCACGACGCGCCCGTCCTTGAGCACAGCGAGCGCTGGATTGAGCGTATGGAACGGCAGGCGGCCCGGGGTGAGAAAATTGAGCGCGCCTGGTTGCAGCGAAAAGCTTGCGCCGCGATTCTGCATCAGCACACCGGTGCCCGGCAGCACGCAGCCCGAGCCGAATTCCCAGTAGAGCGACTGAATATACGAGACGACAAGGCCGGACGTATCGGCCGCGCCCATCCAGATCGTATCGCCTGCATTCGGTGAGAGCGGCCACGCTGCGGCCTTGTGCCGATCGATCTTCATCGCTTCGCCGGCGAGATAGCGCTCGTCGAGGACCCGATCCAAGGAATGCGCGAGATAGTTCGGATCGGTGATGAGCCGGTCGCGCATTCGCAACGCGCGCTTGGTCGCCTCGACCAGGCCGTGAATGTGATCGAAGCTTTCGGCCTCGCCCGCGCCGAGCCGGGCGAATAAGGCAAGGATCATTAACGACACGGCGCCTTGCGTCGGCGCGTCGGTATTGAACAGCGTACCGCAGGGCAATGTGACCCGGAGCGGTTCGACGAGCGCGGCGCGGTAACGCTCAAGGTCGGCCCGCGCAAGCGGACTGTGGATGCGTTCGAGATCGGCCGCCATCTCGCGTCCGACATCGCCGCGATAGAAATCCTCGAGCCCGGCATGGGTCAGGTGCTCGAGCGTAGCCGCAAATGCTTCCTGCTTGAGGACGGCGCCGACCTGCGGAATCTTGCCATCGACCAGGAAGTGCGCGGCGAAACCCGGCACGTCTTTGAGCCCGGTGAACTGCTCCTGCGTCAGTCGCGCCTGGCTGCGCGTGACGGTGTAGCCGTTGCGCGCCTGCACAATAGCGGGCGTGAGCAGAACCTTGAGCGGCAACCTTCCGCCGCGCGCCTGTGCCGCTTCAAGCGCAAGCATCCAACCGCCGACCGCGCCCGGCACCGTAAGCGCCGCGAGCGGTCCGCGGGGTGGAATGCTCTCGTAGTCGCGATAAAGCTCGGGTTTGGCCTGCAAAGCCGCGGGACCTGCCGCCATGATAGCGCGCACGCGGCCGGACGGCTCGCGGACGAGCCAAAAGCCGTCGCCGCCGAGATGGTTCATATGCGGGTAGACCGCGGCAATCGACGCGACCATGGCGAGCATGGCTTCGAGCGCATTGCCGCCTTCGGCGAGGATCGACCGGCCGGCTTCTACAGTCGCGAAATGCGGCGCGCAGACGACCCCATACCGGTGCCCGGCGCTGTGTAAGTTCACCGGATTTGCCACGGTTCAATTCACCGCAGCTGTGGGCGGGGCAAAGCCGCGTTTGCGCAACAGCGCGTCCGCGGTCGGCAGGCTGCCGCGGAAGGATTTGTAAGCTTCGGCCGGATCCTGCAGCCCGCCGGCGGCGTAGATGCAATCGCGTAGCCGTTTCGCAGTGGCACGATCGAAAATATCCCCGGTTTCCTCGAATGCCGCGAAAGCGTCGGCATCGAGCACTTCCGACCACATATAGCTGTAATAGGCCGCGGCATAGCCGCCACCCGCGAAGATGTGTGCGAAGTGCGGCGGTCGGTGCCGCATCGCGATCTCTTCTGGCATGCCGATGCGGGCAAGGCTCTGCGCTTCGAATGCGCGCGCATCGAGCGGTTGATCGTTCGGCCTTGGCAGCGGCAGGGAATGCAAGTCTAGATCGACCTCGGCGCAGGCGATGTATTCGACCGTGGCGAAGCCCTTGTTGAAATTGCGCGTGGCGAGGAGCGGTTCCAGAAGTTCTTCCGGCATCGGCGCGCCAGTCTGGTAGTGCAGCGCAAAGCGCCGCAACAGCTCCGGCTGTTCCAACCAGTGCTCGTACAGCTGCGACGGCAGCTCGACGAAGTCGGTGGCAACATTGGTCCCGGCAATCATCGGATAAGTAACGGCAGAGAGGAGACTGTGCAGCGCATGGCCGAATTCGTGGAACAGCGTGTGTGCGTCGTCAAAGTTCAACAGCGTCGGTTCGCCAGCCGGCGCCTTGGCAAAATTGCAGACATTGACGATGTACGGCGTGATTTCGCCAGTGAGCCTTTGCTGATCGCGCAGCGAGGTCATCCAGGCGCCGCTGCGCTTTGACGGGCGTGCAAAATAATCGCCGAAAAACAGGCCAACCTCTTCGCCCTTGGCGCCGGACACCTGCCATACTCGCACGTCGGGGTGCCAGGTCGGCACATCCGGCCGCGGCGTGAAATTCAAGCCGAATAAACGCGCGGCCACATAGAACGCAGCCTCAATCATGCGGTCCAAGTTCAGATATGGCCTGATGGCGTCCTCGTCGAAATCGCAAATCCGGCGGCGCAGCTTTTCGGAATAATACCGCCAATCCCACGGCTCGAGTTTGAAGTTGCCGCCTTCTTCCTGGATCAGCGCTTGCATGGCGTCGCGATCGGCGAGCACGCTGGCGCGAGCCGGCCGCCAGACCGTCTCGAGCAGGTTCCGCACCGCCGCGGGCGTTTTCGCCATCGCATCGTCGAGCCGGTAGTGGGCGAAATCGGCATAACCGAGCAGCCGCGCGCGCTCGGCGCGCAGCCGCACCATCTCGGCGATGATGGCCTTGTTGTCGGTCGTGCCGTCATTATCGCCACGCATCACGAAGCCGCGAAACGCCTTTTCGCGCAGATCGCGCCGGTCCGAGGATTGCAGGAACGGCCCGACCGTCGAACGCGACAAGGTGATGGCATAGCCGTCAAGCCCGCGCTCAAGCGCCTCCGCGCGCAAGGCCTCGCGCATGAAATCTGGTACGCCGGCAAGCTCCGCCTCGCCGTCAAGCTTAAGCACGAACGCCTGCTCGTCGGCCAAGACGTTTTGGCCGAATGCGGTCCCGCGCTCTGCCAGCCGCTCGATGATTTCGGCAAGTCGCTTCTTGGCCACGTCGTCTAGCGCTGCGCCGGAGCGGCGGAAGCTCGTATGATAGCGCTCGATCACCCGCTTCTGTTCGGCATCGAGTCCAGAGGTGCCGGCGGCCTTCATCACCGCATCGATGCGCCGAAACAGGGCGGCATCGGTGTGAATCTTGTTCCAGTGCCGCGCGATCTGGGGCGCCATAATGCGCTCGACTTCCAACAGGGCATCGTTGGTGTGGGCGCCGGCAAGCAGATAAAAGACGTTATCGACCCGTTCGAGAGTGCGTCCGCTACGCTCGAGCGCAGCGATCGTATTGGCGAATGTCGGTGGTGCTGGGTCGCCGGCGATAGCTGTGATCTGTGCCTCGTGTTCCGCCAGTGCGCGCGCATAGGCCGGGAGGAAGTGGTGGGCGCTAATTCGGGAAAACGGCGGGACCCCGTCGGTGACGCCCCAGTCCTCCAATAATGGATTTTGTCCGTCCGAGATCGGCGCGAGAATGTCGGCGGGCTGTTCCGTTTCGGGCATCGCGAGGGGTCTTACCAAATGCGGCTAGCGGCGTGATATAGGGAGGACTAACACCGGCGGCGGGTTTGATATCTGAAGGCCGACTGGATGTAGGGACTTGAGGTCCGCTGTACTAGGACCCGCCGCGTTAGCGAGGAGAGCCACCATGCCCCGCCATGCCCATTATGTTCCCCACGGCGTCATACCGGCTGTCCTGCTGCCGTTCGCCGACGACCTGAGCATCGACGAAAAAGGCTTTCGCAAGCACCTGTCCGATGTCGCGGCGACCGACGGGCTCTCGGCGATCACCATTAACGCCCACTCGACCGAGGTTGCTTCCTGCAGCTTCGACGAACAGCGCCGCGTCCTCGAGATCGCACAGGACGAGGTTGGTGATCGGCTGCCAATCGTTAATGGCGTATGGGCCGATGACAGTGTCGAAGCCGCCCGCATCGCGCGCATGGCCGAGCAGGGCGGGGCGTCCGCACTCCTGGTGTTTCCGCCGGCGCCGTTCACGCTCGGCCAGACGCCCGCTATGGCGGTCGAGCATTTCAAGCGCATCTCCGACGCCACGAGCCTGCCGCTCATCGTCTTCCAATATCCGCTCGCGACCGGGCAGGGCTATCCGCGCGAGACGCTGCTCCAGATGATTGAAGCGGTCCCGACCATCCGCGCGATCAAGGATTGGGCTGGCAACGTCCAGCAGCATGAAATGCAGATCCGCCTTCTGCAAAGCCTCAAGCGCCCGGTCAATGTGCTGACCACCCACAGCGCCTGGCTTTTGAGTTCGCTTGTGCTTGGCTGCAATGGTCTGCTCTCCGGTAGCGGCAGCGTTATTCCCGACCTGCAGGCGGCTTTGTTCCAGGCGGTGCAGCGCAACGATCTCGCCGAAGCGCGGCGGCTGAATGATCGCATCTACCCGCTCGCGCGGGCCTTTTACGCCGAGCCATGGGCCGACATGCATAACCGCATGAAGGAGGCCCTGGTGCTGCTCGGCCGCTTGCCGCGGGCCATCGTGCGGCCGCCGCTGGTCAAGCTTGGGCGCGCCGAGATCGACTGCATTCGCGGTGCTCTGGTCGAGGCAGGGCTCTTGTCGGCCAAGGCCGCGCGCGATGCCGCTTGACGCCCAGTCTGGCCGCCGTGCCTTGAAAGAGCCGCCCGTTTGGGCCTAATTGCTGCCGCCATGAACGATCCTTTCGCCCAGCGCCCTCGGCGCATTGCCTGGCAGAATGTCCTGACCGTCGTCAGTGCGGCGATATTGATCAGCGCCGAAGTGTTCGGTGCGGCGTTTGCCGGAAGTTGGGCGATCGCCAACCTGTTCGCGCTCGGCACGCTCGGCGCGCGCGTGCTCGACGTGCTGTTCATGCTGTGCGGTGTCGCTGTGATGGTGCAGTTCGTGCGCGCCGCGCACCGCGTCGAGCCATTCGTCGCCGACTGACTCGCCGACTCGCGTCTCGCTGCACAGCTAAGTTGCCTTTTACGTTTTCTTAAAACAAAAAAGGTTGCGCGAGCGAACTAAATCGCTTATTGCGGGTTTGCCCAATTTCGCACGTGCCTGTGGCCGTGTGTCGGTCGGTGGGCATCCGGACAAGAGGCCGGACAGCCGCCTAAGGAAGAGAACACTACTTCCTTGCTCCCGCGACCGGCAGCCGGAGGCGAAACCGGCGATGCCCGCTCTCCACGGGCGACGCGGCTTAAAGCAACGACGGAAGGGCTTTTTTGGTTACTGCCGGCGCGAATGCCGGGGACGCCGAAAGGGCTTGTCCATCTTTGCCAACAGTGCGGAACGGGATTTCCCTAATCCGGACCGAGGCAGCAATCACGGCGACGCAGGTGCTCCGCCAAGGCGCGGCACCGTAAACGTCGCAGGAGGTTCATCTCGGCGGCTACGCCGCCAGTCGGATTAGGAGCTGGGTAGCAATGACCACACGCATCCGCGAATTCCTCAAGCAACGCACCGATATCGGACCCTGCCTCGTTGTCGATCTCGATATCGTCCGCGAGAACTATCAAAACTTCGCCAAGGCGCTGCCGGACACGAAAGTGTATTACGCCGTAAAGGCTAATCCGGCGCCAGAAATTCTTAAGCTCTTGGCCGATCTCGGCTGCTGCTTCGATGTGGCCTCGATCGCCGAAACCCATGCGGTGCTCGCCGCGGGCGCCACCGCCGATCGCATCTCCTACGGGAATACGATCAAGAAAGAGCGCGAGATCGCCGAGGGCTTCCAGCTCGGCGTGACGTTGTTCGCGGTCGATTGCGAGGCCGAGGTAGAGAAGGTCGCCCACGTGGCGCCGGGTAGCCGGGTCATCTGCCGCATCCATTGTGACGGGTCGGGTGCCGAGTGGCCGCTGTCACGCAAATTCGGATGCGAACCCGTCTACGCTGCCGATATTCTGGAACTCGCCCATAAGAACGGCCTGGTGCCGTATGGCATTTCCTTCCACGTCGGCTCACAGCAGCACAATGTGGAAGCGTGGGACCGGGCGTTGGCCTCCGCCGCGTCGATTTTCCGTACCTGCGCCGAGCGCGGCATCTCACTCGCCATCGTCAATCTCGGCGGCGGTTTCCCGGCGCGCTATGTGCGCAAGACGCCCAAACTGGAGTCCTACGGCAAAGCGATCTTCAAGGCGCTGCGCAAGCATTTCGGCAATAACCTGCCGAATACGATCGTCGAGCCCGGCCGCGGCTTGGTCGGCAATGCCGGCATCATCGAGGCCGAGGTCGTGCTGATCGCCAAGCGCAGCCCCGAAGACGAGGTGCGCTGGGTCTATCTCGACATCGGTAAGTTCCACGGCCTCGCTGAAACCATCGGCGAGTCGATCCGCTACCCGATCCGCACCACGCACGATCGCGACGAAACTGCGCCATGCATCATAGCCGGCCCGACCTGCGACTCGGTCGACGTGCTTTATGAGAAGACGCCCTATCCATTGCCGGTTTCGCTCGCGATCGGTGACAAGGTGCTGATC
>DASZCJ010000410.1:0-6384 GCA_035943155.1 Xanthobacteraceae bacterium
CACGTCCGGTTCGGGCTGGCTTTCAGGAGGAGTAAGGCCTTCGAGGCCTTTGAGGAGCTCCTCTTCGGACATCCGGTCGGTGGTCACGTCGGTATCGTCGGCGTCCACCCCGGTACCCGGCGCGCCAATGAGCGGAACCGCTTCCGGCTCGGGCTCGTCGACTTCCACATATTTCTGCAATGAATGGACGAGTTCCTCGCGCAGGTCCTCGGGCGAAATCGCCTTCTCGGCAATCTCGCGCAGCGATACCACCGGGTTCTTGTCGTTGTCGCGCTCAACGGCGATCTGCGCGCCGGATGAGATCAACCGCGCGCGGTGACTAGCCAACAGAACGAGATCGAACCGATTCTCGACCTTATCGATGCAATCTTCAACGGTGACCCGGGCCATCTGATATTAGCTCCTTGTCGGCCTGCCGCAGCTCCCGGTTCGGGGCAGGCGGCAAAGCTTCATACCTGTAATCATTGGCTAATGTGGCGCTTAGGTATCCTGCCTGGAGCGCCGGTGCAAGGGGCGGACGCCAAGAACCGTGCCGAAAGCTTACTAGCAAACTCATCCCCGCCCGTTCGCCGCGCCCGAACGCGAGTCGCGGCAGCGCTTCGGCTTGCTTTTTTCGGCCATGTTTCGGCTATGATTTTTCGCGGGCCCACTTTTAACTTGGCGGCCATGGCGTCCTCTGTTACCGAATTTTCCAGGAACCCGCCGCGGAGTTCCGCGTCGTCAATATTGGAAGCGCCGCGACGGCGTGACACAGTACGCCCACCGTGGATTTTGCCCAACGATGGCGACAGTATTTCGTGTGTGAAATATTTTCGGTGGCGGGAAACTTGATTTAAGCACCGGCGACCGAATCATTTGCGATCGAGCCGGTTTTATCACCAGAGAAGACAGTCACGAGACACATCATGTCGGCACAAATTGAAAAAATTGCATTGTTCATCGATGGCGCGAATCTTTACGCGACGGCGAAATCGCTCGGCTTCGACATCGACTACAAACGGCTGCTGCGCGAATTTCAATCGCGCGGCTACCTCGTGCGCGCGTTTTACTACACCGCAGTTATCGAAGATCAGGAATATTCCTCGATCCGCCCGTTGATCGATTGGCTCGACTACAACGGCTATACCGTCGTCACCAAAGCGACCAAGGAATTCGTCGATCAAACTGGGCGTCGCAAGGTCAAAGGCAATATGGATATCGAGCTCGCCGTCGACGCGATGGAGCTCGCCCCGTTCATTGACCAGATGGTGCTATTTTCGGGCGACGGCGATTTCCGTTCGCTGGTCGAGGCGGTGCAGCGCCGCGGCGTTCGCGTCGTGGTCGTCTCGACGATTTCGACGCAGCCGCCGATGGTTGCCGATGAACTGCGCCGCCAGGCCGATCAGTTCGTCGATATCATGGAGCTGCAATCCAAAATCGGCCGCGATCCGTCCGAACGACCGATCCGCGAGCCGAGAGAATCCCGCGAACCGCGTGAGCCGAGGCACACGCCGCAATTTCTGCAGCGCAGTCCGACCGCACAACGCGTCGAAGTCGAAGACGAGTTCGAAGACGAATAGTTTCGATGACGCGCGGCAGTGGAATGCCCGGTCGCGATTGTCCGCGTTGCCCGCGGCTCGTGGCCTTTCGTGAGTCCTGGCGCCAGCGCGAGCCGGACTGGTTCAACGCTCCGGTCGATTCTTTCGGACCGAGCGATGCGCAGCTGCTGATCGTCGGTCTGGCCCCCGGCCTGCGCGGCGCCAACCGCACCGGCCGGCCATTCACCGGCGATTATGCCGGCGATCTGCTTTATGCGACGCTGGCCGAGTTCGGCTTCGCCCGCGGCAATTACGCGGCCCGTGCCGACGATGGGTTCGAATTGATCGATTGCCGGATCACCAACGCGGTGCGCTGCGTGCCGCCGGAGAATAAGCCGACACCGCAAGAGATCACGACCTGTCGCGATTTCCTAAAGGCCGCCATCGCCGAGATGAAGAAGCTGCGGGTCGCGGTCGCTTTAGGCCGAATTGCACATGAGAGCTTTGTGCTTGCGAGCGACCTACGGCGATCGCAATTCCCCTTCGCGCATGGACGCGCGCATGTCCTGCCGGCGCTCACGCTGTTCGACAGCTATCACTGCTCGCGTTACAATACCAATACTGGCGTGCTGACGCCGCAGATGTTCCGCGAGGTGATCGGCCGGGCGCGCAAACTCATCGATGCGGATGCGCAGGGCGTGATCGAAGCCACGCCATGACTTCTTCGGCGTTTTTGTCAGGCGGAAATACCGGATAAAAAACGCGCACGATCGCGGCCCCCTCGAGCACCATCACCATGCGTTTGTACAGAGTCATGCCGGATGTGAAAAAGCTCGGCAGGTCAATTGCGGTTTTCAGTTTCAAATCGGCATCGGACAGAAGCCGGAACGGTAGATGAAGCCGCTGCGCCGCTTCGCGCTGATAGGCGCTGTCCTGCGTTGACAATCCATAGACCTGGGCGACGCCGAGCGCTTTGAGCTCTTTGAAATGATCGCGAAAGCCGCACGATTGCGGCGTACAGCCACGGGCGCCAGGGATATCGTCCCAGCCGGGCAGCGCATCGACGCCGGGAACTCCCGTGCGCGGGTAAACGTAAAGGACAGTGAGCCCGCTGAGTTTCGCGAGATTCACGGCCGGCCCCGTGGTGGCCGGCAGCGTGACATCCGGAAGTTTCATCCCGGTGAGATGCCGTGCTGCACCGTCGTCTTCCGGCACCGGAAGATTGGACGGCAGAACGGTGGGATCGTGCATTCCTGGGGCTTCTCTCATCTCGGCCTCTGAAATTTGAGCGCAGACATCACCCGAAAGTTTACGCGTACGACGCGTACGACATGAATTCCATCAACGAGCCGTCCGGGTCGCGAAAATAAACACTGGTCCCCGCGCCTTTGGCGCCGAAGCGCTGCATCGGCCCGTTTTCAATCGCGATGCCGGCGCGCCGCAGATGCGCAATGGCGTCCGCGATCGGCCCGATCCATTCGAAGCACAAATCGCTGTTGCCGGGTGCAACGGGAATCCGCGCCACCTCCGCCGGCTTCACCCCCGGTCCATGGACGTTGAGCTGCTTATCGCCGAAGCGATACGCGTAGCCGGTCGGCCGGGCGACCAGTTCGGCGCCCAGGACCGTCGTGTAGAACGCGTTCGAGCGTTCCCAGTTTGTGACATGAATGACGCAATGATCGAGTTTTGTCGGGATGGACATTCCTGTCTCCAGCGCGGCAAACAGTCGTTTCCCTATTTTGCTTTTGATCCGGACTCAAGCGGCCGCACTACCAGGGGAAGATACGCGTCGTCGCGCTCATTGGGCTTAAAGGGATAGTGGGAATTGCCGTCACTTGTCGCGCGGCGCCAGTTACCAGGGCGTGGTATGGCAGTCGGAGCAGCTCGCATTGGAAAATGTCGACCCGGCCCCGCTTGGTACGCCACACGCGTTCGGCAATTGCAATTCACTCGATCGAGCCGTCTCACCCGGCCGCCAGTCTTGATAGTCCGCGAGCATGACGCCGCCGCCCTCGGGCATTGCTTCTGTGAACATAATCGGCCGCCCGTCTGTTGTGTACCAATTCCACATGATGCGCCGGCCCTGGGCCTTAATGGGACAAGACAAGATCTGGCTGTTGGCCGCCGGATTAAGCCTCGCATTATGTTCGATCACGCCTTGGCACTCGCATGATGCAACGGTCATCCAATCCGGTTTGACCAAACCGGGAAGTACCGCGGCGCAGGTGCCGTTGCCTTTCGGCGGCAATCGCAACCGATAGCCGATGTTTTTCTTCAGCGAGATGAGCCCTTGCAGCGCCGCCGGTCGGCCTTGGAACGGAAGGATCAGTTGTGTCCCGGTTTCACTCCAATCGTAATAGATCACCGCCGCGTATGGATCGTCGTTGAATTGGATCGGTGTCACCATCGCTGTTGTGATGTAGTGATCCGGCCAACGGATCGTCGGCATCCGCGAACAAGCGTCATGCGTAAGCCCTGGAATGAGACGAGCTATGCGCTTGCCTCGCTCCGCTTCCGCAGCGGCGTTCGGCAAGCTCATGAGATCACGCGCTTGCGGCACATCCGCAAGGTCACCGCTGTATTGGCGCGAATTTGCAGCGCAGAAGTCACGGAGCGCCGACAAGTTAGTTTCCGCCACTGGCGCGAAAACTGGAAAGTAGCTCATCGCGTAATCGCCGATGATTGCTGGATTGAGCGATCGCCGCAAAAACAAGCTGCGCCATGGCAGGCGTGTATCCTTTACGAGCCAATATCTCGCGGGATCAAATCCGGTCGTATGCCACCATTGAACTATATGGCTGTCGAGCAGCGATTCACCGGTGCAAACGGCATCGGCGGCAAGCCATTGCGCTGCGGGCACGTGCAATCGCGGCCCCAGTGACGTGCACTGCGTCGGCGATTCGCGCGGACCGGCGAGAACATAGGTGTCGCCGTCGGTGATCAAGAGATCTACGGCGCCGGATCTGAGTCCATCGACAGTCGCGCGCATGGCGGGCAATTCGCCGTCGTAAACAAATTCCGCGACGTCAATTTGACCCTGTAGAAACGGCAGCATCAGGGCTACTGCGCGCCACCGGACTGGCAATTCGGGCGCAGTTACGGGATCGCACGCGGTGAAATCCGGCAGCACTGCCGGCCCAGCAGCGGCCGCCGGCGCATGCCAAAGACACGTCAGCGCCAATACCGCCACCGCACTCCAATTTCCACGAGTCTGCTGGTGAATTGCCATACCGGAAGATGATGCCTTGGAATGTGTTGAAGTGGCAATCAATGTGCTTTGGCCAGGTCAGCCCTTCTGCCGTAGCAGGCGGCCACGTTCGCGCTCCCACGAGCGCTTCTTTTGTACCTCGCGTTTGTCGTAGAGCTTTTTGCCGCGCGCCAAAGCCAATTCGATCTTGGCGCGGCCTTTTTCATTGAAATAGAGCTTCAATGGCACGAGCGTCATGCCCTCGCGCTCGACGGCGCCGACCAGTTTGCTGATCTGACGCCGGTGCAACAGGAGCTTTCGCGGCCGCTTCGGCGCGTGATTGAAACGGTTGGCTTGCAGATATTCCGGAATGTTGGAGTTGATCAGCCAGATCTCGCCGCCGCGCGCATCGGCGTAGGATTCGGCGATCGTTGCTTTGCCCTGCCGCAGTGACTTGACCTCGGTACCGGTGAGCGCCAAGCCGGCCTCGAAGGTTTCATCAATGAAGTAATTGAAGCGCGCCTTGCGGTTGTCGGCGACTACGCGCAGCTTTCTTTCCGTGCTCGTTGCGCTTTTGGCCGCCATTTAAGCCAGCTTTCGCCGCGCCGCGCTTCAACGCGCCTTGAGCAGGTCGCGGATTTCCGTAAGCAGTTGCGCTTCCCTCGATGGCGGCGGCGCGGCGGGTGTTTCGGGGGCCTTCAAACGATTGATGGCCTTAATGCAGAGAAACAGCACCCAAGCAATGATCAGGAAATTGATCACGAGCGTGACAAAATTACCCCATGCCAGCACTGCACCCTGCTTTTTCGCATCGACCAAAGCCGATGCCGTCACCTTCGACGACAGCGGTACGAAATAATTGGAGAAATCGAGGCCGCCGGTGGCGGCGCCGATGAGCGGCATGATGACATCGGCAACCAACGAATTGACGATCGCGCCGAACGCTGCGCCGATAATGACGCCGACGGCAAGGTCGACGACATTGCCGCGCATTGCGAATTTCTTGAATTCCTCAAGCATCGGCCCCTCGCCAATCTGAGAGCTCACGCGGTCGCATTACAACAAGTGCAAAGAAACTCGCCAGCGACGGCAAACTCAGTTGATCAAACCGGCGTGCACCATTGCTTCGCGCACCGCGGTCTGCGCCTTCTCCGTAGCGGGGACCATCGGCAGCCGCAGCGCGTTGGCGCATTTGCCGAGCTGCGACAATGCGTATTTGATCGGCGCCGGACTGGTTTCAACGAACAGATTGATGTGCAGCGGGGCGAGTTTGTCCTGCAACTTCAACGCTGCGGCAAAATCGCCTTTCAGACATGCGGCCTGGAATTCGGCGCAAAGCCGCGGCGCGACATTCGAAGTGACCGAGATGCAGCCGTGGCCGCCATGCGCCATGAAGCCGAGCGCGGTGATATCCTCGCCGGACAGCTGATTGAAATCCTCGCCTAGCGCTGCGCGCTGGGCCGATACGCGCGTCATGTTCGCGGTCGCGTCTTTGACGCCAGCGATGTTCTTAAGCTCATAGAGACGCTTCATCGTCTCGACCGACATGTCGACCACGGATCGCGAAGGGATATTGTAGATGATGATCGGAATGCCGATTGTGTCGTTGATCGCCTTGAAGTGCTGGTAAAGACCTTCCTGCGTCGGCTTATTGTAATAAGGAGTGACGATGAGGACGGC
>DASZCJ010000411.1:0-3312 GCA_035943155.1 Xanthobacteraceae bacterium
TTCCTCGATCGCGGCACGGAAGATTTCGGCGAGCAATGGCACGTCGGTCGGCAGCATCGGCCTCATCGCCAATTGCGGCAGCGGGCGCGGGTTCATCGCGCGATCTCCCAGGTGGTGCCGTCTTTAGTGTCCTTCACAACGACGCCCATTCTGGCAAGTTCGTCACGGATACGATCGGACTCGCCAAAATCCTTCACTTGGCGCGCCGCGTTACGCGCGGCGATTAGCGCCGTCACCTTGTTTTCGTCAATGCTGATCGAGGCCGGCCGGAAGTCCGCCCATTCGGAAGCGGTTTCCTGCAATAAGCCGAGCAATTGCGCACTCGCCTTGAGCGAGCCAGCGGCTGCTTTGCTGCCTTTGGCTGCCTCGCCGCGCAATTCATGCAATGAAGTGACAGCCTTCGGACTGTTCAGATCATCTGCCACGGCACCGACCACATCTGCGCAGATCAATCCCGGCGCCGCGTCGCCGGTCAGCTCATACCAAAGATCCAGCGTCCGCTGTGCCTCACGCAGGCCGTTTGTCGTCCAGTTGAGCGGCTGGCGATAATGTGTCTGCAGCATTGCCAGACGCACCGTCTCGCCGGGCCAGTCTTTTAGCAAATCCCGGATAGTGACGAAGTTGCCGAGCGACTTCGCCATTTTCTCGCCTTCGACCTGAAGAAAACCGTTGTGCATCCAGTAATTGGCCATCACCGGCGTATGAAAGGCGCAGCGCGACTGGGCGATTTCATTTTCATGATGCGGAAAGACGAGATCGATGCCGCCGCCATGAATATCGAATGTCTCGCCGAGGTGCTTCCAGGACATCGCCGAGCATTCAATATGCCAACCCGGCCGCCCCGGCGCGGCGATGCCGCACGGTGACGGCCAGGATGGCTCGCCCGGTTTCGATGGTTTCCACAATACGAAGTCCATCGGCGCGCGCTTATAGGGCGCCACTTCGACGCGAGCGCCGGCAATCATCTCGTCGAGCGGACGCTTCGATAGCGCCCCGTAATCCGGCATCGCGGCAACGCTGAACAAGACGTGGTCCTGCTCGACATAAGCGTTGCCGGATTTCACCAGCCGCTCGATCAGCGTGCGCATTTCAGCAATATGCTCGGTCGCTCGCGGCTCTACGCTTGGTGGCAGACAGCCGAGCGCTGCGACATCTTCGTGGAATTGCCGATCGGTCTTTTCCGTGACTTTACGGATCGCCTCGTTCAATGGCAGCGCCGGATATTCCTCCGCCGCCCGTGCATTGATCTTGTCGTCGACGTCGGTGATGTTGCGGACATAAGTAACGTGCGCGGCGCCGTAGATGTGCCGGAGCAGGCGGAACAGCACGTCGAAGACGATCACCGGCCGAGCATTGCCGATATGGGCGAAGTCGTAGACCGTCGGGCCGCAGACATACATGCGCACGTTCGCGGCATCGAGCGGCGTGAAGACGCGCTTCTCGCGGGTCAGCGTATCGTAGAGCTTAAGCTCCATAACCAATCAATCTGCGCGGCTCCGCGCTACTTGTAACCGTGGCTTTGAATATGGTGCGCACGCCCTGGCCTGCTGGCCGGGCGTGTCTTGCGTCTCGATGATGAGAATAAAGACGGCCGCAGCCAGCGTTTGACGCTAGCGAATAATCTCCCGGCAAATGCCGCAGGCGTGCCGACCGTTCATGCCGCGCACAATGGTCGAGGTGCCGCATGGCGTCAAGGTCCCCTCCTCGCGCCGGCAGTCTGCTTGCCAATACGTCCACGCACTAGCAAACGAGCCGTCGCATTCTGTTTGGATCGCGCCGCTTAAAGAAGCTTTAACCCTGCCGCCGCATGGTCATCACAGTTGCTGATCGCGTGAGTGAGGGGAAACCATGCGTTGCGTGCTCGCCGTAGTCACCGCTGTAGCCTTGCTTTTCAACAGCGCCGCCCAAGCCGAGAGACACATCTTTGTCATCGCCAATGACGCCGACGATTACGGCGTCGATCGCTGCCTCGCTTCCAATGCCGGCTGTGGCGTCACGGTGGCGAACGCCTATTGCCAGTCCCACGGATACACGCAGGCGCTTTCGTTCCGAAAGGTCGAGCGCGACGATATTGACGGCGCTATTTCCGCGAGCGCCAGCAGCGCCTGCATAGGAAGCCGCTGCGACGCATTGGTCGCGATCGAGTGTTCGCGCTAGATTAAGGCGAATAGCGAAAGCGGCGAATGCCTCGACATTCGCCGCCAATCGTATCGCCGGTTGGCTCGCGCTTTTGCCGGCTTAGAATTCCCGGCCGATCGCGCGATCGATCGAGTATCTGCCGCCGCCGCGAATGAGGAACACCAACGCGGCAGCGCCGATCAGGAGCGGGTATTCAAACACCGCAAACCGGCATTGTATTTCTCCGCTCGGCGCAGCGGAGCCATTTGCGGGGTAATGTGCGGAGCCATGTACGCGCCCATGCGCAACGCGGCCCAACCGCCGTTGCGTGGGTCCTTAACTTCGTTCATGTTCGCGCGATGACCGGCCAAAATGCCATGCGCAGCGACCTCCGGCACAAGCCGGTCGCGCCGGCGGTCCACGAGCAAGCACCACTGAAGCTCGAACAGTTCTTGCCTTACCAGCTTAATGTCGTGGCTACCCTGGTTTCGCAGGCGCTGTCGCGTGTTTACGCCCGTCGCTATCGAATCGGCATACCGGAATGGCGCGTGCTGGTCACACTGGGCCAGTTCGGGGTGATGACGGGAAAAGCCATTGGCGCGCACACGCACATGCACAAGACCAAGGTGTCGCGGGCAGTCGCGCTCCTGGAAAAGCGCAAGCTCATAGCGCGGCGCAGCAACCGCGCCGACATGCGCGAATCTTTTCTTTCCCTGACCGCGGCGGGCCGCGCCATCTATGAGGAGCTTGCGCCTCACGCGCTTGATTTCGCCCGTCGGCTAACCGACATTCTGACGCCGCACGATCGCGAGGCATTCCATCGCGCCTTGCAACAAATTACCGAACGGTCGGCGGAGCTCGTGGCCGAGGCCATCAAGCAGGACGGCGCCGGCATGGGGGACGTGGGGGAAACGTGAAGCTCTATTCCTATTTCCGCTCTTCCGCCGCCTATCGTGTGCGCATCGCTCTCAATCTCAAGGGCATCAGCTACGAGACGGTGCCGGTTCATCTGGTCAAGGACGGCGGCCACAACAAGTGGCCGGAGTTTCGCGCCGTCAATCCGCAGATGCGCGTACCTGTTCTGGTCACCCCGCGCAGCGATACTCTAATCCAGTCGCTCGCTATCATCGAATATCTGGACGAAACGCATCCGCAGCCGCCGCTATTGCCGCAAGAGCCGATCGCGCGCGCCCG
>DASZCJ010000412.1:0-6223 GCA_035943155.1 Xanthobacteraceae bacterium
GCACCAGGCGATCGAACTCTTTTTCCGACACATAACCGAGCCGCAGCGCTTCCTCGCGCAAGGTCGTGCCGTTCTTATGCGCCGCCTTGGCGATCTCGGCAGCCTTGTCGTAGCCGATCTTCGGCGCCAGCGCGGTGACCAGCATCAACGACTTTTCCATGAGCACGCGGATGCGCGGTTCGTTGGCGCGAATGCCGGCGACGCAGCGCTCGGCGAACGAATGCGCCGCGTCGGCAAGGAGCCGGATCGATTGCAGCAGGGCGTCGATGATGACCGGCTTGAAAACATTGAGCTCGAAATGGCCCTGGCTCGCCGCCACCGTGATCGTGGTGTGATTGCCGAACACGCGGCAGCACACCATGGTCAAGGCCTCGGACTGGGTCGGATTGACCTTACCCGGCATGATCGAGGAGCCGGGCTCGTTCTCCGGCAGGATCAATTCGCCCAAACCGGAGCGCGGACCGGAGCCGAGCAAGCGGATGTCGTTGGCGATCTTGAACAGGTCGGCGGCAAGCGAATCGAGCGCGCCATGCGCGAACAGCAAGGCGCCGTGCGACGCCAGCGCCTCGAATTTGTTCGGCGCGCTGACGAACGGCAATCCGGTCATGCCGGCGACGCGTTGGGCAAACAATTTGGCGAAGCGGCGATCGGCATTAAGCCCGGTGCCGACCGCGGTGCCGCCCTGCGCCAATGGATAAAGCTCGCGCAAAGTCAGCTTGATCCGGGCAATGCCGGAGGCGACTTGCGCCGCATAGCCGGAAAATTCCTGGCCGAGCGTGAGCGGCGTTGCGTCCTGGGTGTGGGTGCGGCCGATCTTGACGATCGACGCAAACGCCTTGGTCTTGCGATTAAGCTCGGCGTGCAAATGCTCCAGCGCCGGAATGAGCCGGCGCGATATTTCCTGTGCCGCGGCAATATGCATCGCGGTCGGGAAAGCGTCGTTCGACGACTGGCTCATATTGACGTGATCGTTGGGATGGATCGGCGATTTGGCGCCGCGCGCGCCGCCGAGCATCTCGTTGGCGCGATTGGCGATCACCTCATTGACGTTCATGTTGCTCTGCGTGCCGGAGCCGGTTTGGTAGACCGTCAGCGGAAAGTGCGCGTCGAGCTTGCCGTCGAGGATTTCCTGCGCCGCCTGAACGATCACCTTGGCACGCCGCGCATCGATGAGGCCGAGCGCGCGATTGGTCTCGGCGGCGGCGCGCTTGACGATGGCGAGCGCCATGATCAACGGCCGCGGCAGCGCCTGGTCGCCGATCGGAAAATTATGCCGCGAGCGCTCGGTCTGCGCGCCCCAATAGCTTTCGGCCGGCACTGCGATCGGGCCGAATGAATCGGTTTCAGTGCGGGTCGCAGAGGACGGACGGCGGACGCCAGAAGAAACGGAATTTCCGTTGTTGGCTTTCCCGCGGCGTCGGTCCTCTGTCTTCATTTCTTTCTGAATCGATCGAGCCGCACCACTTCACCACCGCCGCCATCGGGTGGCGCTGGCGGTTCATCGGTTGGCGGCTTGTCGGCCGGCGGCATGTCTGCTGGCGAAATGGCGCCCGCGCGCTTGTCTGCCGGCAAGGTTTTTTCTCCGCGCTTTGCCGCGCTCTTTGCCGCGCTCTTGGTCACTTCCTTGGCCGCGCTCTTTTGTGCGCCTTTGTCGGGGGCCTTGTCGGCATCGTCCTCCTCGTCCGCCGCAGCATCGAACGCCTCGAACTGGAAACCGAACTGCACGGCAGGATCGTGGAAGGCGACGATGGCGTCGAACGGCACCGCCAAGCGCTCGGTAATGCCGCCGAACGACAGCCCGACCTCGAAGCCGCGGTCGCCCACGGTCAGGTCCCAGAACTGGTGCTGCAGGATGATGGTCATGGTCTCCGGATATTGCGCGCGCAGCCGGTCCGACAGCCGCACGCCGGGCGCCGTCGTATTGAAGGTGATCTTGAAATGATGCTCGCCCGGCAAGCCCTTCTTGGCGACATCGGCCAAGACCGTGCGCACGACACCACGCAAGGCTTGCTGCGCAAGAAGGTCGTAGCGGATGTGGTGATCAGGCATTTCAGGAATCAGTTATCAGTGATCGGTAATCAGACAATAGATAAGGCCGGAATCCTAGCGTGACAAACCGCTCATGCCCTCCGAGCACTGATTACTGACGGCTGATTCCTGGAAAAGTGGAGGCTTCTGTTGCCAGGTGCCTCCGAACCCCGCCTAGCGCTGCTAAGACGCTAGGACTTTAAGTCGGTCTTTCGAGCTGCTTACGCAGCCAGAGCAACCGGAGCATAGTTGTCGTTGGCAACTATGAATTTGGCCCGATAACGCCGGAACCATGCCGGGCAAAAGCACGCCCTTTACGCCCTCGTCGATCCTATTTCGACCCCATGAACTCCTGGAACTGGTGGAGTCGCCGGGTACTGCCCCCGGGTCCGAAAGGTTTATTACGACGCCCGTTTATTGCCATAGCCGGCTTGCGCCGGCACAAAGGAATATAAGCGCAAAAGGTTGTCGAAAAAAGACCAGCCGGAGGGGTCCCGAGCAGAGGTAACTGACCGGAAAATCAGTCTTCCGCTGAGTAAATTCAATGACTTCCGGGATGGACCATGAATAACGACGCGCGTCTTGAGGCCAAAGTTGAGAAAATGGCGCAATGGCTGTGGCAGGCGCGGGCGCGCCGCCTGCCCTATCGCAACTTGCCCGACGAATTGCGGCCGGCCTCGATCGCCGAGGCCTATGCGGCGCAGGAGGCCTATTACCGTTTGGCCGAGCCGTCGCTCGGCGCAGTCGCTGGCGCCAAGATCGCCACCACCACCAAAGTGATGCAGCAGTTGATGGGCATCACGCACCCGTGCGGCGGCGCGATCTTCAGCCGCACGATTCATCACTCGCCGGCCAAGCTCCATGCCGGCGACTTCGTCAATCTACGCATCGAAAGCGAGATCGCGCTTAAGCTCAGCGCTGATTTGCCGGCGGCCGGCGCGCCGTGGACGCGCGCCGCGGTGGCGCCGGCCATTACGCCCAAACCGGTGCGCGTCGACGATCTCGTCGGCATTGCCGGCCGGCTAATGCTCGGCGGCAAGCTTGTCGGCGAAGGCGCCGCCGAGGGCCCGTGCGCCACGCTTGTCTGGCTCGCCAATCATGTCGCCGCGCGCGGCCGCGATCTCAAAGCTGGCATGGTCGTCATCACCGGCAGTCTCATCACCACGGTTTCGATCGCCGCCGGCCGGCGGGCGGTTTTCACGGTCGATGGCCTGGGCGAAACCGTGATGGATGTTGTGTAAATTCGCGGCGGGGTTGCGCCGGTTTCGTCCGCGCCTCATTTGACGCTAGACTCATCAAACCGAATCGGCCGAATTCGGCGAACGGCAAACATCATGCGCCAATATCTCGATTTGATGGAACGCGTGCTGTCGGAAGGGACCGAAAAGCGCGACCGCACTGGCATCGGCACGCGCTCGATCTTCGGCCATCAGATGCGGTTCGACCTGCGCCGCGGCTTCCCGCTGGTCACCACCAAGAAGCTGCACGTCAAATCGATCATCTATGAACTGCTTTGGTTCCTGCGCGGCGACACCAACATCAAATATCTCAAAGAGCACGGCGTCACGATCTGGGACGAATGGGCCGACGAGAACGGCGACTTGGGTCCGGTCTACGGTCATCAGTGGCGGTCCTGGCCGGCGCCGGATGGCTGCCGTATCGATCAGATCGCCAATGTAGTCGACGAAATCCGCCGCAATCCGGACTCGCGCCGGCTGATCGTCAGCGCCTGGAATCCGGCCGAGATCGAAGGCATGGCGCTGCCGCCGTGCCATTGTCTGTTTCAGTTCAACGTCGCCAATGGCGCGCTGTCGTGCCAGCTCTATCAGCGCTCGGCGGACGTCTTTCTCGGCGTGCCGTTCAACATCGGCTCCTACGCGCTGTTGACGCTTGCCGTTGCGCACGTCACCGGCCTGGAAGCCGGAACATTCATCCATACGCTCGGCGACGCGCACCTTTATCTGAATCATCTGGAGCAGGCGCGGCTGCAGCTCACCCGTCAGCCGCGGCCGCTGCCGACATTGCGGATCGATCCGGCGGCGAAGGATTTGTTCGCGCTGCGCTACGAAGACTTCGTTCTCGAAGGCTACGAGCCGCATCCGCACATCAAGGCGGCGGTGGCGGTTTAGCGATGGACATCATCATCGTCGCCGCCGTGGCCGAGAACGGCATCATCGGCCGCGGCAACGCGCTGCCGTGGCGGCTGAAATCCGACATGGCGCATTTTCGTAGCCTGACCACGGGTAAGCCGGTGGTGCTCGGCCGCAAGACCTATCAGTCGATCGGCAAGCCGCTGTCAGGCCGCACCACCATCGTCATCAGCCGCGATCATTCTTTCAACGCACCAGGAATCGTGACCGCGCCGGGCCTCGATGCGGCGCTCGCCTGCGCGCGCGGCGATGCGCTGCGCCGCGGCGCCGGCGCGATCATCATTGCCGGCGGCGCCGACATCTATGCGCAAGCGCTGCCGCACGCGACGCGTCTCGTTATCACCGAAGTGCACCTGCCGGTGCAAGGCGACGCGCGCTTTCCCGTCATCGATCGTCAAATCTGGCGCGAAAGCGGGCGCAGCGAACAACAAGCGGGACCGCAAGACGAAGGCAAATTCGCTTTCGTCACCTATGAACGCGCCGCTAAAGCGAAATGCGTTTAGGTTGGATCGCCACTTCGCTTTAGCTTATTGTTTGAGCATGATCTTTCCCGAAAACCGGTATCCACTTTTCGGGATCATGCTCTAACGCAACCGCACAACGGCCGAACGCGGCCTAACTGCGCTATGACTGCGCCATAACCGCGCGTTGTAAGCGGCAGCCCGCTACCCTATAACCCCCGCAGCCAAACCCCAGCCCAAGCCCCGGCCGCAAAGGGCCGCAAACCGGGCCCTAGCAGCACTACCGGCCATCGTTATTTGAGCATGATCTTTTCCGACTATCTTTTCCGACCTGCCCTCGCCCGCCGGAGCACCTAAATGAGAATACCAAACGACCACCGAGGCTTCGCGCAGGCGGGAAACCGCTATCCACTCCGGATCAAGTCCGGGGCAGGCTTTTTCGGGATCATGCTGTAGGAGCACCATCATGCCGTGGAGCAACCAATCCGGCGGCGGCCCGTGGGGATCGGGACCGCGCGGCCCGTGGGGCTCGGGGCCGCAATCGCAGGGTCCCAAGCCGCCCGATCTCGAGGAATTCCTGCGCCGCAGCCAGGACCGGCTGCGCGGGCTCTTGCCCGGCAATCTCGGCGGCCGCGGCGCCGCGCTCATCGTGCTGGCGGTGGTCGCCTTGTGGGGCTTTTCCGGATTCTTCCGCGTCGAGCCCGATGAACTCGGCGTCGTACTCCGCTTCGGCAAGTTCGTGCGCGAGGTGCCACCCGGGCTTAATTATCATCTGCCCTATCCGATCGAAACTGTGTTGACGCCGCAAGCGCTGCGCGTGAACAAGATCGACATCGGTTTCGATCTGCGCCGCGGCAGCACGTTGCGCGACGTGCCCGAGGAAAGCTTGATGCTCACCGGCGACGAGAACATCGTCGACGTCGATTTCTCGGTCTTGTGGAAGGTCAAGCCGAACCACGTCGGCGATTACCTGTTCAATGTGCAAGCGCCCGAAGGCACCGTGAAGGCGGTCGGCGAGAGCGCAATGCGCGAAGTGATCGGGCGCTCCAACATCCAGGCCATTCTCACCGGCGCGCGGCAGACCATCGAGACCGCCGTGCAGGAATTGATGCAGAAGACGCTCGACGATTATAACGCCGGCGTCGTCGTGCAGCAGGTGCAGTTGCAAAAGGTCGACCCGCCGATGCAGGTGCTCGACGCGTTCCGCGACGTGCAGGCCGCCCGTTCCGACCTGGAGCGCGCGCAGAACGAAGCCCAGACCTATGCCAATCGCGTCGTGCCGGAAGCGCGCGGCCGCGCCGCCAAGATCACCCAAGACGCCGAGGCCTATCGCGAACAGACTGTCGCCGAAGCCACGGGTCAGGCTTCGCGTTTCTCGCAAGTCTACGAACAATACTAGAAGGCGCCCGACGTGACGCGCCAGCGCATCTATCTCGAAACGATGGAGCGGGTGCTCGGCGGCACCGATAAGACAATCATCGATACCGGCGGACAGTCGGGCCCGGGCGTGGTGCCTTATTTGCCGCTGACCAGCCTGCCGCGCGAGCGCTCCGGTCCACAGCAGCCGTCGGGAGGCAACCAATG